>DATAIM010000066.1:0-1977 GCA_036262655.1 Gemmatimonadaceae bacterium
AGTGGGACTACTCCTCGCGCCTGGGACCGTGGCGGTATCGATACTGGAGTCTCGACGTCGACTCCAGCGGCAACTGGAGCCCTTCTGCGTTTGCGACGGGAATGGCTGTCGCGGTGGGCGTTGCCACGATCTCCTCTCGCCTCGGCCTCGCGTGGGGCAAGGGAATGGCGAGGATCAGGCGGTGATCCGGACTTTCGTTCGGACGCTGGGCATCGGGCTCGTTTATCTCGTTGCATCGGGACACGTCGGTAGCCCCAACACCTGGTTCGAGGGGAATGCCGGACCTTATCCAGTCACGGTCGAAGTTCAGACAGCCGGGGTCGTACCAGGAATCGCGAAGGTGTTCGTTCGCGTTACCGGCGAGGCGCTCACTGGGGTAACCGTCCAGGCAAACAAGTTCGATGCAAGCGGTGCCGCACCTCCGGCCGAGTCTGCGCAGCCGGTTGCAGGTGATCCCGGCCTTTTCTCGGGCAAGCTGTGGATGATGAGCGGTGGGTCGAACAGCGTCACCGTCTCGGTCAATGGAAAAAAAGGGCACGGAAAGGTCGTGGTTCCGGTTGTGGTTGTTGCTTATTCACGACTTGGCCTTGCTGCGCCAATGGGAATCGGTCTCGCCGCGATGGGTCTTTTTCTCTTTGCGGGGCTCGTGACGATCGTAGGGGCCGCAGTTCGCGAGGGCTCGCTTCCGCCGGGTGAGGTGCCCACCGATCGCACGCGAAAACGAGCGAGAATCGCGATGGTTCTTACATCGGTGATACTCGTTACGCTCCTCGCCAGCGGCTGGAGATGGTGGAACTCCGAGGATACCGCCTACGAACGGAACATGTACAAGCCGCTGAGCTCCAAAGCGGAAGTTGTCGAGCGGAACGGCGCGAAGCTTCTCCAGGTGTCGATCACGGATTCGGCCTGGGTACATCGAGGCGACACCGCCTGGCTCGCGCGAAATGGCCGCAATCAGTGGACACCGCTGGTCGAAGATCATGGAAAGCTCATGCACCTCTTCGTGATCAGCGAAGACGGCTCCTCGTTCGCGCATCTGCATCCGTCATCGCGTGATTCAGTTGTGTTTCCGTCGAATCTTCCATCACTCCCGCCGGGACGGTACCGCGTATTTGCGGACATCGTTCATGAGAGCGGCTTCACCCATACTCTCGTGTCGCCGCTCGTTCTCTCTGCCATCGTCCCCCAGCTCGTGCCGGAGAAGGCGGACCCCGACGACTCGTGGCTCATCGATGCGAAGAGAAACGACGGTACACGCGCTACTCTCGCAGACGGCACGACAATTGACTGGCTCAAGCCGTCGGAGCTCGTTGCGGGCCGCCCATCACCTCTTCGATTTGCCGTTCGGAATCGCGACGGCTCACCGGGCGTACTCGAGCCTTACATGGGGATGGCGGGGCACGCGGTTGTCCAGCGGGAAGACGGATCTGTGTTCGTGCACCTTCACCCGATGGGAACGATATCGATGGCGTCGCAGATGGCGTTCGCCTTGCGCCAACCGGGTGACACGATTCGCGGCCGGCTCGGGAAGCGGGTCAGCGACGCAGAGGCTTCTGCCATGTCGCACGCTTCAGTGCCTGCGAGCAGCGTTTCCTTCCCCTACTCTTTCCCGAAAGAGGGTCCCTATCGCATCTGGGTCCAGGTGAAACGTGACGGCAAGGTTCTCACCGCGGCCTTCGACGCAAAGGTTGCGAAAGAGAGGGAGCCCCGCTCCTGACCGTGCAGCTTGGATGCACGTGTCCCGTGGCTTAACTTCACGTCATCACAAGGGAACACAGGAGATCAACTTGAATCGCACCATCGTTTCGCTCATCGCCGCCGTATCGCTCGCGTCGGCTTCACCGGCCGTCCTGGCCGTCGCTCAAGCGCCTGCTGCACGAACACAGGCACCGGCTCGCGCAGCTGCGGGTCCGGCTGCATCAGCGAATGTCGCCGGAATTCAGCGCGCGCCGTCTGCCGCCGCGAAACCTGCAGCGG
>DATAIM010000067.1:0-8420 GCA_036262655.1 Gemmatimonadaceae bacterium
ATTGAGGACGCGTTTGGAGACGCTACAAAACTCAAGGCCAACGTCATCACCGTCGAGATTGCGTCGCAGCTGTATGCGTCGATCTGCGGCATCGAGGCCAATATCGGCGAAGCGTATTCTCGCAGCTCGGGAAAAGAACGGCCTGTCAGCCCTCGATCCTAAGTCCTCGATCTCCTCAGTCCTCGATTAATCGCCGATCGTCGATTGTAGTTGGTCCTGAGGCCGCAAAGTCTGTAGTCCTTAACCCTCGAAGACCCTCGTTTCTGGGTCCGCAATCACTCGCAAGAGTGGGTGTGTGAAACTGACCTACTACTCGAGGAGCCGCGCACTCTGCCGGTTTCTGCCACGGCCGGATATGTTGTATGGCGTCGTCAGACCCGCCCAAACCCGCCAATTTGAGCCAGATACAGAATTTCATCCTGATTGCGCCTGTGCTGCTGTTCTCCATGGTTGCCCACGAATACGCCCATGGATACGCGGCGCTGAAAAACGGCGATATGACCGCCTACCAGCTCGGGCGGCTCACGTGGAATCCGGCGAAGCACATCGATCCGTTCATGACGATCATTCTGCCGCTTCTCCTCTTTCTCGCGAAGGCTCCGATTTTTGGGGGGGCGAAGCCGGTACCGGTAAATCCCCGCAACTACAGGAATTTCAAAAAGGGCGACATCATCGTTTCCCTCGCAGGGGTTGCGACGAATCTCCTGATCGCAGTTCTCTGCGTCCCGCTACTGATGCTCGTCTACGTCATCGGCTCGCGGGTGCCCGCCATCGCAGGCGCGGCGTCGATCTTCCAGCTGATGCTCCTCATCGGGATTCAGCTCAATGTCGCGCTGGCAGCATTCAATCTCATTCCGATTCCTCCTCTGGACGGATCGCACGTCATGAAATATCTGCTGCCGCCGGCGTGGAGCCTCGGCTACCAGCGGCTCGGCCGTTACGGTCTCGTTCTTCTCTTCGTTCTCATTTCCTTCGGAAGACCGCTGCTGATGCTGTGGTTCGGACCAGCGTTCGCCCTCATTGGAGCACTCGAGCGGGTTGTCCTGCCGTTCGTGATCCCGAGCCAGTGGACCACGTGAGCGATACTATGCAACGCGATGGCGAGGTATTCGTCGTCGAGCTGACTCAGTTTTCAGGCCCACTCGATCTGCTTCTCAGTCTGATCCGGGACGAGCAGATCGACATTCAGGATATTCCTGTCGCGCGGATCGCCGAGCAGTTTCTTGCGCGGATTTCGACGCTCGCGCTGGATGAAGCGGCCGACTATCTCGAGATGGCAGCGCGACTCGTGCGCATCAAGGCGCAGTTGCTCCTTCCGAGGAGAGAGGGAGACGAGCTGTGGGAGGACCCGCGCGCAGAGCTGGTCCGGCGCCTGCTCGAGTACCAGCAGGTCCGCGAAGTGGTCGACATACTCGAGCAGCGGAGCGACGCGCGCCGCAACCGATTCGCCCGCGCGTACCTCCCGCAGAACTTCTCCTCGCCCGCTCCCCCGGCCGCGTCATTGCTTCTCTCTCTTCCTGAGCTCTTTGCCGCGGTCGACAGGGTGCTTCGTCTCGCCAAAAAGCCGACAGTACACGATGTGGTCCCGCGCGCTCTCGATGTCGACGGCGCAATCGCGACGGTCAGAGCAGTGCTGGCGCTCCGTGCCCGTGCTCGATGGAGCGACATGATCACGAGCGACGCCGAACCATGGCAGGTACTTTCGGTTCTTCTGGCGCTGCTCGAGCTTGCGAAGCGCGGAGAGCTCCGTCTCGAGCAGACCCGGCCATTCGGATCAGTTGAGATTTCAGGTGATAGCGCTAGCGAAGCTGCTTGAAGCCGCGCTCTTCTCGAGCGCTCACCCCGTAGCGGTCGCAGACCTCAAGGCGATGGCCGCTGACGGCGAAATTACCGGCGACGACGTCAACGCCGCGCTCCAGGAGCTCCGGCGTCATTATGACGAAGACGGCCATGGTGTCGAGCTCATCGAAGTAGCCGGTGGGTGGCAGATCCTGACGCGCCCCGAATACACCGAGACGATCGAGCGTGCGCAGCTTGCGGCGCGGCCACAACGTCTCTCGGCGGCGGCCCTCGAGACGCTTGCGATCATTGCTTATCGTCAACCGATTGGCCGCGCCGAGATCGAGGATATTCGGGGAGTAGGGGCGGGGCAGATGCTGAAGTCGCTGCACGAGCGTGAGCTCATCGAGGTGGTGGGACGCGGTGAAGGAATGGGCCGCCCGCTTCTTTATGGTACTACCCCCGGGTTCCTCGAACAGTTTGCTCTTCGCCATCTCGGCGAGCTGCCGCGCGCCGACGAGCTCGCAGTGGCCTTGCGCGACCCTGATGCACCTCCTACTGCTCCTCCTGCTCCTCCGCCTCTTCTTCCTCCTCCGGCAGACGACCAGGCGCCTCGCGAACCGGCCGCTCCAGTCACTGTCGATTCAGAGTCTCCATACGCTGACGCGGAGAACTGATGCGCGAAGCGATGCGGATTCAGCGCGCACTGGCCCGGGCCGGAGTTGCCTCCAGGCGGCGCGCCGAAGAGCTCGTATCGGCCGGGAGAGTGCAGGTTAACGGCATTGTCGCGGTCACCGGTCAGAGCGTCGATCCTGATACCGACCTGATCACGGTCGACGGAAAGGCCGTCACGACGCCGTCCGTGTATCACTGGCTCGTTCTGAACAAGCCGCGCGGTGTACTTACTACGAAATCCGACACCCGGGGGAGGCGGACGGTCTTCGATCTGATCGCTGACAGGCCCGGCCTCACCTATGTGGGGCGCCTCGACTACATGACGGAAGGTGTTCTCATCTTCACGACCGATGGAGAATCAGCGCACAAGCTCACGCATCCGAGCAATGAAGTGGAGCGAACCTATGTAGCAACTGTTCGCGGCGACGGCCCAGCAGCTGTGCGCGCCGGACGAAGCGGTGTAGAGCTGGAAGACGGATGGATGCGGCCGCTCGCCATAACAGCGACGAACTTGAGCAGGGGGCTCTGGGAGCTGGAGGTGACGATCGCTGAAGGACGGAATCGCGAGATCCGCAGATTCTGCGATGCGCTCGACCTGACGGTGGAGCGACTTGTGCGTACCCGGTTTGGTCCCGTGTCGCTTGGACTGCTGCCCTCGGGAGCGTCCCGGCCACTCACGGGTAAAGAACGGGACATCATCCTTGCAATAACGCAGTAGCCGCACGACCGCAGCTCCGCCGTTCAGAACAAAAACACGACAGGAGACGCAAGTGGCAACACAGGTGCACGCCTCCGCCGACACGAGCATGATCCACGAAGTGGTGGACCAGGTAAGCCGGCGAATTGTCGGACAGAACTACATGATCGAGCGCCTCGTGATAAGCATCCTCACCGGGGGGCACGTGCTCCTCGAAGGCGTTCCGGGTCTCGCGAAGACCCTGGCGGTCCGCACGCTTGCGGAGACGATCAACACGACGTTTCAGAGAATCCAGTTTACGCCCGATCTCCTGCCGGCCGATATCCTTGGGACGCAGATCTACGATCAGTCGAACGGCCAGTTCAGCGTCAAGAAGGGTCCCATCTTCGCGAACATCATCCTCGCAGACGAGATCAATCGCGCGCCGGCAAAAGTTCAGGCCGCGCTGCTCGAGGCGATGCAGGAGAAGCAGGTGACGATCGGAGGGACCACGTTCAAGCTGGACGAGCCTTTCCTCGTGCTCGCTACGCAGAATCCGATCGAGCAGGAAGGCACATATCCGCTTCCTGAAGCGCAGGTCGATCGGTTCATGCTGAAGCTCCATGTCGGATACCCCACTCGAGACGAAGAGAAAGAGATTCTGCGGCGAATGGCGGGTGGGCACGCCATCGCGGTGCGTCATGTGGCGACGCCGGAGACGATCATGGCCGCGCGCGACAGGATCGCCGATCTGTACATGGACGAGCGAATAGTCGACTACATCGTCTCGATAGTGCACGCGACGCGTTTCCCTGCTCAGGCAGGGCTCGCGGATCTCGCTCCGCTGATCGAGTTCGGTGCGAGCCCGCGCGCCACGCTTTCCCTCGCACAGGCCTCGCGCGCACATGCATTCCTGCGCGAGCGCGCATTCGTAACGCCGGACGACGTGAAAGCGATCGCTCCCGATGTCCTCCGCCATCGCGTTCTCACGACTTACGAAGCAGAAGCGGAAGAGGTCACCAGCGACGCAATCGTGTCGCGCATCCTGGCTGCTGTAGCGGCGCCGTGATCGGACGTCGCACCCCGCTCGGGCGGAGACGCGGCGGAAGTTCCGTCGCGCGCCGCGAAGAGGAAGCGAGGGAGTTACGCTGGTCTCTCTTTCGCGGTTCGCGGCGTGAGCGGGGCGAGAAACAAACTGTCGCGGCCGTCGCCCGGGATGCCGGAGGCGAGGCTGTCAGGAAGGGCGTGCCTCCCGAGATACTCCGCCAGGTAAAGCTGATCGAGCTCCGAACGCGTGGGCTCGTAAACTCGCTTTTCACCGGTGAGTATCGCAGCACCTTCAAAGGGCAGGGGATGGAATTCTCCGAGGTGCGGGAGTACCAGCCCGGAGACGAGGTGCGGACGATCGACTGGAACGTCACGGCCCGCATGCGGCGCCCGTTCGTGAAACGCTACATCGAGGAGCGCGAGCTGACGGTGATGATCGCCGTTGACCTCTCCGGATCGGAGCGATTCGGCACTGTCAGGCGCTTCAAGAGCGAGCTTGCCACCGAGCTCGCAGCCGTGCTGGCGATGTCGGCTGTCCGAAACAACGACCGAGTCGGTGTCGTGCTTTTCACGGATCGAATCGAGTACGTACTGCCACCTCGCAAAGGCCGCAAGCACGTGCTGCGGATTCTCCGTGATATCCTGACGTTCGAGCCCCTCGGCCGGGGCACGGACATCGCCGGAGTGACGAATCATCTCGCCCGCACTCTGTCGCAGAAGACGATCATTTTCCTCATCTCCGATTTTGATGCCCCCGACGTCGAACGCCCTCTGAAGATTCTCGCCCAACGTCACGACGTCGTCGCGGTGACCGTCGAGGATCCGAGTGAGCGCGAGTTACCGGATATCGGCCTCGCGAGATTCGTCGATCCTGAAACGGGCCAGACGCTCGAGATCGATACGAGCTCCGCGCGTGTGCGCGCCGGATACGCGAACGAGGTGAACGCCCAGCGCGACGCAAGAAGGCACCTGCTGCGGAGGCTCGCGATCGACGAGGTTCCAGTTCGAACCGATGGTAACTATATCGAGCCTCTTCTCCGTTTTTTCCGGTCGCGCGAGAAGCAAACAGGAAGACGTCGTTGACGCTCGCGCTTCCCTTGGCCGTTCTGCTTCAGATCGGTTCAACCCAGAGCCCCGATATTCCGGTTCAGCTCGGCGTGAAGATTACACCGGATAGCGTCACGGTCGGGCAGCGGTTCGTGGCCATTATCCGGGTCAGGGCGCCGGCGGGCGCCGCGATCGAGCTCCCGGCGGCAAGCGATTCCGCGGCAAGATCATCAGTGACGGCAACTGAGCTGGTCGGGCAACCGGTCATGCAGCAGAGCACCGATTCTACCGGGATGACAATGAGCGGGGCTTATCGGCTCGCCGCGTGGGACATCGGCCCGCAGCGCCTTGGTCTCCCCGACATCATCGTCAGGTCAGGAGGGAAAACAGGGTATGTGTCGCTCGCTGACCGGATAGTTTTTGTCCGCTCAGTGCTGCCCGAAGACTCGGCGCTGCGTGTTGCCAAGCCGCCTCGACCCGCGATTCAGATCCCACCATTCGACTGGCTGCCGTGGGCCCTTCTCGCTGCAGCATTGCTCGCTTCCGGCCTGGCGTGGAGGATCTGGGTCTGGTATCGGCGGAGAAAAGGCGCACCTCTGGACCCCTTCAAAGCAGCGGAGCGGGAGTTCGGCCGGATCGAAGCGATGAAGCTGGTAGAAACAGGCGAAGGAGAGCGGTATGCCACGTTGATGACTGACGTCATGCGCGTTTACCTCGCCGCAAGTGTGGCCGAAATAACCCCGGCGCAAACGTCGGCGGAGCTCCTGAGCGCGGCCGGACCGATTCATTCGGCCGCTGGAGGGATTGGCGACCTCCTGTGGCAGACGGACCTCATCAAATTTGCGGCGCTCCGTATACCGGCTAATGAAGCTCAACGGCTTGGCAAAGCCGCGCGCGCCATCGTAAACGCCGTCGAGGAATTCCTGCTCGAGAGAGAAGCGGCCGAAAGCGAGCGGCAGAAGGCGGCGTGACAGTACCGGCAATACTCAGTTTCCAGTCGCCTCAGGCACTGCTGTTGCTCCTCGTGCTGCCAATCTGGTGGCTATGGCGAAGGCGGCGTGCGCAGGACGCGATTGTCTTCTCGCGAACCCGGGTCCTTGCCCGTGGTCCGCGAGCGGGGCAGGGAATCGCTCGAGCAATTTTCCTGATGCGGAATCTGGCCATTGCGTCGGTCACCATTGCGCTCGCACGCCCCCGAAGCGGCGCCCACGTGGAGAGCATCACGAGCTCGGGGATCAATATCGTCCTCGCGCTCGACCTTTCCAGCTCGATGCTCGCGCAGGACTTTCAACCAAACAACAGGCTGGAAGTGGCGAAGGCACGAGCGAAGCAATTCGTCCGCGCGCGCGAATCGGACAGAATAGGAATCGTCGCGTTCGCCGGCGAGGCGCTGACCCAGGTTCCGCTTACTACGGATCAGCCAGTCATTCTCCAGTCAATCGATAATCTTCAGGCCGGACAGCTCGAGGACGGGACGGCAATCGGACTCGGCATCGCCACCGCCGCCAACAGGCTGCGCGATGCGCCAGGACGCTCGCGCGTAATGATCGTTGTCACTGACGGTGTCAACAATCGCGGTGATATCGATCCTCTTTCGGCGGCGAAAGCCGCGGCCGTGTATGGTATCAAGGTGTATGGCATCGGCGTCGGAACAGAGGGCGTAGCACCGGTGCCTGTCGGCCGCGACGTTTTTGGATTGCGATTCGAGAACCAGCCGGTAAAAATCGACGAGGCACTGCTGAGACAGATCGCTTCGCTCACGGGAGGCAGATACTTCCGCGCGCGTGACGGTGCCGCGCTCGGCCAGATTTACGCGCAGATCGACCGCCTCGAGCGCGCGCCCGTCCAGTCGAGCACGCATGTCACATACACTGAGTTGTACCGTTGGGCGCTGGGGGTCGCCATGGCGGCACTCCTCGTCGAGCTCGGCCTCATCGCATGGCGAGCGCCCCTGCCATGATCGATCTGCGATTCATCAGCTGGCCGTGGGCGCTGCCACTCGTTGTCGCGGCACCACTTGCTACCGGTCTCATGATCGCGAAAGCACGACGCATGCGCGCGATGCGCCTCGCGCACCTCGGAACAGCGTCGATGATTGCGAGGCTCGCTCCGACGGCGACTGCTGCATCTCAATGGCAGCCCGTTCGACTCACACTCGCCGTTCTTTTTATGGCGATTGCCTTTGCCGGCCCGCGCTGGGGTGTTGAACGAACGTTCGTCCGCCAGCCTGGAATCGATGTAGTGCTCGCGCTGGACGCCTCATCTTCAATGCTCGCCAGAGACGAAAAGCCGGACCGCCTCACCGCGATGAAGCAGACCGTCGAACGCCTTCGAGAGCTCTCTCCGAACGACAGGTTCGCCCTCGTTGCATTTGCAGGACGCAGTTACGTGCTGAGCCCCGTGACGGTCGACCAGGGTGCACTGAATCTTTTCATCGACAACCTCGATCCCACCATCGTCGGCCAGTCGGGGAGCTCCATTGCCAGCGCATTGAGGCAGGCGAACAATCTCCTCGCGCTCTCGAAATCCCAAGCGGAACGTGCAATCATCGTCATGAGCGACGGAGAAGGATTCGAGCAGCAGGAAGAGGTGCTCGCGGAAGCACGTCGTGCGGCGGAAGCGGGTACTACGGTTATCAGTGTTGGCTTCGGAACCGAGCAGGGTGCGACAATACCAGTTCGCGAGAATGGAGCGGTGGTCGAAAAACGAGATCCCTCGGGCGCACCTGTGATCACGCATTACTCTCCCGATCTTCTCCGGGCAGCCGCCGAGGCGGCTAATGGAATCTTTGTTGGCCCGGGTGACGCCGATCGTGCAGCGACCGTCCGCGGCGCGCTGGCCCGGCTGCGAACGGAGCAGCGATCGATGACGCGCGGCACAAACCTCGGCCAGCGATTCCAGCTATTCCTCATTCCCGCTCTCTTTCTTCTTCTCCTCGACTCATTCCTCTCTACGAGGAGGGGAAGGAAACGCGGGCTTTCTGCAGTCGCAACGGCTGCACCAATGGCCTTGGTGATGATCACTCTCAGCGGATGCGCGGGGAGGGGGCGTGACAAGGAGGCGATCGCGCAGTACAACCATGGTACCGCAATGCTCGCGCGACCCGATTCCGTGAAAGCTGCCGTGGGAATTCTCAAGCTCGCTGCACAGAGTCGCGATTCGGAAGTCGTATACCGCGCTGGATTTAACGCCGGAT
>DATAIM010000068.1:0-3762 GCA_036262655.1 Gemmatimonadaceae bacterium
GTACTGGCTCATCAACACTACTGAGCGTGCGGGAATCGTGAATCCTCTCACGGCGAACGATTCGAGCGCGCGGCGCCCGATTCCCCAGGCGGGTGGATATAGTCTCATCGATTCGGCGAGAACCATTCGCGTGTAAGGAAGTCGCGGGAGATCATCGTATGCCGGCGCTCGATCCTGAATGACAGAGTCGACCTCGGCGTGAAGCTTCCGCTCGACGTCGGGGTTCTGGGAGAGAAGAAACCACGTCCATGTGAGCGCGTTGGCCGTTGTTTCGTGGCCGGCGAGGAAGATAGTGAGCGCCTCATCGCGGAGCTGAGTGTCGCTCATTCCGCTACCATCGCCTTCGTTGTCGGTCGCCATCAGGAGCATAGAGAGGAGATCCCCGCGGTCGTCGTCTGATTCGCGGCGCTCGTCGATCATTCCATAGATAGTGCGATCGAGGCGGTCACGAGCCGCGTTGAACCGGCGCACTGCCGGAAGCGGCAGCTTCTCGATCAGCTCGGTGAACGGAAGCATCGCGATGTTGAAGTACTCGAATGCATTGGTGAGCGCTTCACCGATCTCTGCTGCTTCTGATTCCACATCGGCATCAAACAGGGTTTTCGATACGATGCCGAGTGTGAGCCGCATCATCTCAGTATGCATGTCGCGCGTCTCGCCATTTCGCCACGAGCTGCTGCTTCGCTCCGCGTACTCTCCCATCGTTCCCGCGTACGCCGCGATTCTCTGGCGATGGAATGCCGGCTGTGCCAGTCGCCTCTGGCGAAGATGGAATTCGCCCTCGCTCGTGAGCAGGCCGTTACCGAGCAGCTTTTTCGCGCGCTCCAGGCCGCGGCTTTTGTGGAAGTTCTTCTGGTTCGTGACGAGGACGTCGCGGACGAGATCCGGATGGTTGAAGAGATAGAGGTGCTGGGGTCCGATCTTCCAGTGTGCGATGTCGCCGTACTCGCGTTGCAATCCGATCATCATTGCGAGCGGATTTCGCGCGATCTCTACTATGTACTGGCCTGGGTAGCGCGGCAGTGGTCCGGGGGGGAAGCCGCGGGTTGTGGCGCTTCGCCCGAAACGGGGCAGAACGATTGGGCCAGGAGATCTGCGATTGTCGGATGTGGAGCTCATTCCGAACTCTCATTTATGGGGGGTTCAAAATGCAAGTTTGCGGGTGTCCCACACCCGCGCCTGCGCGAACGAGGGGTGCAGCATCGATCAGAGCACATGCCGGAGAAGGGGCCGTCGCTCTCTCTTGTGGATTCGGTGTTTGTTCGGTATGCTGGGATGAACCTATCCGGACGTGGAGATGCCCAAAAGCGCCCTTTCCTTCAACCCCACCGAGTACGCGCTGGTCGCGACTCGGATCACTCTCTTCTACGAGCGATATCCGACAGGTCGAATCGAAACAGACCTCATCTCGCGCGATCGCGACGTCGTGTTCAAGGCCTCAGTGTACCGCTCCGATACAGATGCATGCGCGGCCGCAACTGGCTGGGCCTCGGAGCGGGAAGGAGACGGGGAGGTCAACGAGTTTGCGTGCCTTGAAAACACCGAGACGTCTGCAATCGGCCGCGCACTGGCGAATCTCGGCTTCACAGCGGCGCTCAAGCGGCCCAGCCGGGAGGAAATGGAAAAAGTAGCGCGCGCGCGATCACGCCCTTACCGGTCGACTGACAAATCACAGTTGCCGGAGCGTGTAGCGGAGGGAGCGGAGCCGTCGTACGGACCTCACGACACGAAACAAGGTGACGTCTCGAACGTGTCAGGTGACCGCCTGAGCGACGTGATCGCAGTGGTTCTCGAAGCGGTTAAGCGGGGGATGCCACGTTCCTCTCTCGAACAAATGGAGCAGCGGTACAAGGAGCGCACCTTGACCGCCGATGAGCTCCTTGCGATGGAGCGGCGTGCGCGGCAGTGGCTCCTGCATGGCGGTAAGGCGGTCACCAGGCCGAGCAACGACACTGCACCAGCCTCGGCATCTGTCAACACCCCCAGTCAATGATAGTGAAGGGATAGATCCTTCGATGAAGCAGTGATGTTGGCGCTCGATCGACTGACGAGAGGATCCGTGGCAGAAAACGCGGGAGTGCTCGAGGCAGGGAAGGCTGCCCGAAGAGGTGCTGACTACAGCGCAATCCGTGACGCGGATCTGATTCTCGCAATGCGGCGCGAGGAGCAAGGTGCATTCGTTGAATTCGTCGAGCGATTCAGAATGCTCGCGTGGGACCAGGCGCGCCATCTTGGTGTCGCCGCAGCAGAGCGCAAGAGCTGGACGGAGGAGGTCCTGCATAATTGTGCTCTCGCACTCGTTCGCGACGGGGCCGCGATTCCCGGCAACCTGGCCGGGTACATTGTGGTCTCTCTCAGGCGGAAGTACTTCGACCAGGACCAGAGGTCCCGCAAGGAGAGAAGCATCCTGAGGGAGCTGGCGGATGAGTTGCCGTCGGGCACGACCGAGCTTGAAGACGGCACGGAGCGTGGACTACCGGAGGCGGTGGTTCATCTGTCGGAGGCAATCGTCGCGACGCTTTCCGAGGAAGAGGAGCTGCTGCTGGTGTGGAAAGGGCACAGGATCACGCACGGTACCATGGCCGAGTGGCTCGGGTTATCGCGCGACGCGGTTGGTCAGCGTCTGTGGCGTCTCAAACAGCGCCTCCTGATAGTTACAGAAGGAATTCTCGCGTCGATGAACGCGGATGATCGCGCAATAATTCGCCGTTTCCTGGACGGTGGGGAGGAACATCGAGGTGAATGAGCCTGAGATGAGACGCAACTGGATCCCGGTTGAGAAGCTTGCGAGGGATGTAGTCTCCAGTATCGGGGATCTCCTGCGGCTTCGAAGCATGCGCAAGGAAACCGCGCGCATGTTTCGCGACATGCGGCTGATGCGCTGGCTCGCCACGGAAGCGCGCGCTGTGACACGGGACGGGATAGAACCTGATCCTTGGAGCGAAGAGGAGGTGAACGCGCTCGCGGAGCGCATTCGAGTGTCGGTGGTCGCGGACCGGAGTGGCGTTCGCCAGGTCTCTGGAAGACCGAGCTGCGTCGAGACAGAGCGCGCTGCTGCGTCGACGATTCCCTGGGTGCAGCTGGCAACAGCTGCGGGCGCGGGGCGCGACCTCTGGGATGAAGAGTGCGACACATGGGTAGCGCTGCCGCGTGAACTCCCCCGGGGCAAGTATGTCGCGTTGAACGTGAGCGGTGAAAGCATGGTGCCTCTGCTGCATGACGCCGACGTCGTTCTCGTGAACATGTCGGCCAGTCCACGAGAAGGGCACATCGTGCTCGCGAGCACGCCGGAAGGCTATGTGGTGAAGCGACTCGTGCGCATGACTTCGACGGGGGTGGACCTCGAGTCACTCAACCCTGAATTCGGACCGGTAACCATTCGGGATCAGTCACGTCCCGTTGTGGGGGTCGTGGTGCTGCGCTGGTGCGACCACCAGCCAGGTCCGTCAATACAATCGATCGAATAGCAGGACGCAGTGTGGCTGTGTGCGGCGCTCTTCGAACGACTCTGAACCGGTGAGCCATTCATTCGAAAGGTCGATGTCAACACCTCCGCTCATTTCCAGTAGGGGACATACGCCACGCGCTGTGGAGCGCGCGGCGCGCCGTCAGAGTGACGGTCCCGTTTCTGGGAGAGTGTTATGCGCTGCATCCGGTTCTATTCGGCGATCTGCTTTGCCTTTCTCGCCTTTCTGCTCGCGCCATCGGCACCGTTAGGCGCACAGGCGCTCACCGCCTCGATCACCTCTCATAGTGACGGGC
>DATAIM010000069.1:0-4365 GCA_036262655.1 Gemmatimonadaceae bacterium
CGGTAGTGTTGATGAGCCAGTACATCATGCACCGCAACCCGGAATATTTTCCCCATCCCGAGCGATTCGACCCCGCGCGCTGGACTCCCGAAGCACAGGCGAGCCGGCCGAAGTTTTCGTATTTCCCGTTTGGAGGTGGAACGCGCGTCTGCATCGGTGAGCAGTTCGCATGGATGGAGGGAATCCTTCTCGTCGCGGCGATCGCACGAAAGTGGCAAATGCGGCTCGAGCCCGGTCATCCAGTGGAAGTTCAGCCGCTCATAACACTTCGCCCGAAATACGGAATGCGAATGCAGCTCGAGCGCCGATGAGCTAGTCGGCCAGAGCCTCGACAGCGAAGGGAGATTCGTCGTACCAGCGAAGCAGATCGGCCGGATCGTCGTAGACCGCAATCGCCCCGGAGAGCTCCTCCTTCGTCCATCCGCCGCACAGGAGCCCGACGATGTTCACATGCGCTCCGATTGCCGCCTGAACATCGTACGGCGTATCTCCGACCATGATCAGCTCTTCGGGCTTCAGGCGGCTCTTCCGGATCGCCGCCGCAACGATGTCCGGGTCGGGCTTCGACTCCGCTGCGTCACTCGATGACGTTTTCACATCCATCAGGTCCTCAACGCGTGCAGCCTCGAGGAGCGCACCAAGCTCGTTTCCACCTGCTGATGTGGCGACGATAGTCTTCAATCCACGAGCCTTCATTCGCTCCACGAGCGATCTCGCGCCACGTGTGGGCTCGAGTTGAGGAAGATATGCGCGCTGGAATATCTCCCATCTTCGCTTCGTGAGCTCCTTACCCTTCGCACTGTCTATTTCGATTCCGGTCGCGGAGGGAAGCACCTTGTCGCCGCCCATTCCGATCATCGGCCATATGACGTCGAACGGCACGTCGTAGCCGGCTTCGGAGAGCGTGTCGACCCATGACCGGGCGTGCGCCTCGTTGCTGCCTACGAGCGTGCCGTCGATATCGAAAATTACTCCGCGAAGCACCAGCTACTGCATCTTGCTCTGAATCGCCTGCGCACGGTCGAGGTGAGCCTGAACCGCCGGTGCCGCCTTCTGGATCAGATTCTTGAGCTCGGCGTTCTGCGCAGCGTTCATCGCTGCCGTAGCCGTCTCGAGAACCGCCTTGTGATAAGTGACTTCGTTGTCGATATACGCCTTGTCGAAGTCCTTTCCTTTGGCAGCGCCGTTGAGAAGAGTCATGGTCCGGTCCGCCTGCGCCTTGCTGTCGTCACTGGCCGGAGCTTCAGGCGTTACGCCCAGCTTCTTCGCGAGATCCTGACCCTGCTGCCTGAGCGAGTGGTGATCGCGCATCATCATCTGGCCATACTCGCGCACGTCCGAGCTCGTTCCCTTCTTCGCCGCGATCGAACCCGCGGAGCTGTCGAGCATGTTCGCATTGTCGAGAATGTAAACGATATTCGCATCGCTGAGAGTCGGCGCAGGTGCAGGTGTCGCAGCCGTCATTCCAGTATCGGCGGCGCCGGCAGTTGCCCCCACTACTGCACCGGTATCCGTCGTTGCAGCGTCTTTCTTGGTGCACGCGGAAAGCACGACGGCCAATCCAATCGCGAGCATCGCTTTTCGAGTCGTCTGGTTCGTGAGCATTATTTCACCCCCGGGTAATCCCGGATGAGGTTGTGTAAGCATCCATTTCCATGTGCAACAAAGGCAAGTTGTAAGCCGATGAGCGCGCGCTCGACAGCTGATGACTCCCGGCGCTTGCCGGGGCATCGTCCCGCCGACCTGCTACCGGCCTCGACCGCCGGCAACGAGCAAGCAGGATGCCGACAACGGTCCAGACCTCCGAATGTCAGACCCGGGTTGGCAAATTCGGTCGCGTCCCCTTAACGTACAGGCCGGCCAGGCGTCAAATCGAACACGACGACTCGCAGAAAACCCCAGGAGGCCCCAGCAATGCGCAGAATTGTTTTCCTCACTATCGCCACGCTCGCACTAGCGGGCTGCTCGACCGAGACCCCGACGACCCCGGCACTTTCAGACCTCGTTCTGGATGCCGCTGGCACCAGCACCACCTTCACTGTCCTCGGCGGCTATGAAGCGGCCGTCTACAACGACCGGCTCGCAAACGCTCTCCCCGACAGCCTGAAGCTGAGCGCGGAGCAGCAGGCAAGCATCAAAGCGCTCATTACCGCCTTCGAGGCAGCGACTCGAGCAGACCGCGAAGCTCTTGGAGCGATTCTTCGCCAGGCCAGAACGGCGGGCCGAGGTCCGGCAGCAGGGATCCTCGCCAATGGAGCCCCGATCATCGCGCGGCTTGCCGCGGCTGAGCTCAAGTTGAAGGCCGATATCGACGCGATCCTTACCGCGGAGCAGCGCGCCTGGCTCGCAAGCCATGCTCCGCGCAACTGCCGTCCGGACCAGTTCCCGGCCCTGACCGACGCTCAGAAGGCACAGATCGCCAACCTCGAGAGGGCATTCGTCGAAACGAACAAGGCCGACCTCGACGCTGTCAAAGCCGCCTTCGAGTCAGCGCGGGGCAAGTCGGCAGACGAAGCGAGAGCTATTCTGGACGGTGTCGCGCCGGCCCGCGCGAGACTGGAGGCCGCTCGCAGACAGCTGCATACTGCGATAACCGCCGTCCTCACCCCGCAGCAGAAAGAATCCGGCTGCCTCCCCCTCGGCTGATTCGCAGTTTCCTTCTGATAGTATAAAGAGGCGGCCCGCAATGGCCGCCTCTTTTACGTTCTGGCCCCATGCTTTCGGGCCGCGTATGTTGGGCGCACCTGACACCAACCTGATGCGAACGAATACTTATGCAATGACCGGGCTTCCCCGGTTACTCGGAATTGCCGCCCTGATGCTGGCCCCGGGATGCGCCCGTCCGGTCACGGCCCAGAAGGCTCCCACACCAAAGCGGCCGGCTCCTGTGAAAGCGGATACTGCCGCGTTGAGACACAAGCTCGATTCGATCGCCGCCGCCCATCACGGCGTTGTCGGCTACAGCGTCATCGATCTCGAGAATAACGTCCGGCTGAGCGCGCGCGGTGACGAGACCTTTCCCACGGCCAGCCTGATCAAGGTCCCGATTCTCGTTACGGTCTATGACCTGGTCGCGAAAGGGCAGCTCTCTCTGTCCGATCCGCTCACCGTACTCAAGATCGATCAGGTGCCCGGCTCCGGCATCATCCAGTATCTGCATAACGGAGCGATCCTTACCGTGCAGGACGCGGCGTGGCTCATGACGACGATCAGCGACAACACCGCGACGAACCTGCTCCTCGACCGCATAATCATCCGCACTGTCTGGACCAAGATGGACTCGCTCGGTCTCCACAACACGAAGGTCCATTCCAAGTCGTTCAGGCGAAGCGCGAGCGTGGCGATGGACAGCTCGGTGAAATATGGCCTGGGCGTTACCACACCGAACGAGATAGCCCGTCTCTTCGAGTTCCTTGCCCGCGGCAAAGCTGTAAATCCGTCAGCCGACTCGGTGATGCTGGATATCCTGGAGCACAACGAAAACAATGAGAAGCTCCAGCGCTTCGTCTATGGGGTCCGTGCTGCCCACAAGAGCGGGGAGGGCGATCAGGTGCGAGTCGAGTGCTCGCTGTATTACCTGAGGAACCGGATAGTCGCCTGCGTTCTGACCAAACAGAACGTGGATCAGCGATACGCGATCGACGCGGAAGCGCATCTCACTATCGGGAGGATGGGGGAAGCGATCGTGAACGCGTGGGGCGGCATCCCCAAAAACCCATAGGGACTTAAGCGGTGGGTCGGATCCGGTACACGGTACCGCTCGCAAACTTTCTCTACGCGCTATATATTTCGAGGTAGGCGTCTAAACGATATTCGTTGATGTGTAATATCGTTGCCCGTAGCCGGAGTACTCATGAGCGGCAATCTCCAAAAAGAGCTGAAGCAGCGCAAACCCTTCTCGAGTCTCGAGCACGAAGTCGTCCTCAACATCATGCGCACGGCCGGCGCGATGAGGCAGGGAACGACGGAGGCGCTCAAGCCCTACGATCTCACTCCACCACAATTCAATGTCCTGAGAATTCTTCGCGGCGCCGAGCCCGAAGGACTTCCGTGCAGCGATGTCGGTGACCGTTTGGTGTCGAAGGATCCCGATGTCACCCGCCTCCTCGACCGCCTCGAAAAACGGGGTCTCATCGAACGAGGCCGCTCGGCGACCGACCGGCGCGTTGTCACTGCCACCATTACAACAAAGGGCATCGATCTCGTGAACGAGCTCGATGCCCCCATTACGGAGCTGCACGCGTCACAGCTCGGCCACATGAAGAAGAAAGAGCTGAAGAAGCTCGTGACTCTTCTCGAGAAAGCCCGGAGTCAGGAGTAGGAGCTACGCCGCAACTCTGAGGCGGACCTTGATGCCCCATGGAT
>DATAIM010000070.1:0-3097 GCA_036262655.1 Gemmatimonadaceae bacterium
CATGCGGGCCCAGTATGCCGACAACACTTCGTGCGGGTCCGACAAGAGCGGATCGAGGCGGAGTGCTGCCTCGGCTTCGAGGCGCGCTTGATCCATCCGCGCGCGAGTAGTGTCGTATGTCGTCGCGGCAAAAATGTGCGCCGTGGCCAGTTTGGAACGCGCTCGCCCAAAATCCGGATCGATTGCCCGCGCTTGAGCATAAAGGGCCTGGGCTCGACGCATGGCATCGACCGAGGTCCGCCCTACCATGGTACGCGGTGTTCCCGACAGCTCCTCATAACTTCCATGCAGATAGAGGTCATACGCACGCGCTTTTTTCCCGCCATTTGAAGCTGGACGGTCGATGTGGAGCAACGCCGCCACTGCAGCTGCGACGTTTTCGGGAACTTCGGAAACTCCCTTGGATTGGGAACCGAAAGTGCGTTTCCACCCGACTCTCCCCGTTCTCACATCAACCAGACGAACCTCGACAACTGGTGCCGTGTCAATACCCCTGACAAAGCCTTCGATCAAAGCGTCGGAGTTCGTTTCCTTTGCCAGCTGCGTGGCCGGCCTGGACGAGCCGCGATAGGAAAGCGACGAGAGATAGCTGGCCACGGATGCCTGCCCCATTCGCGAAAGGGTTGTGCGTACATCGTCGCTCAACCCTTCCGCGATATATTTGGCGTCGGCACCTCTGACAGAGTCGTCGAAGGGCAAAACGATGATTCGCAGAGGCGGCGATAAAGCTGTGCTCTTCGGAACCGTGCTGCGCGTCGCATAGGCCCACGTTCCGAGTCCCAGCACGACGGCGACGCTTGCGGCGAAGAGAATTGTCCAACGTGGCTTCCATCGGAGCGGAGTCCGGTCTGCCGAGCTCGTCTCGTTGATGGAGCGGAGTAGCGAGCAAAGCTCGTCCGCGGTCTGGAAGCGTTCTGCAGGATCCTTTTTCAGGCAACGTTCGACTACGCGTTCGAATCCGGCGCTTACGTCCCCGCGGAGAGATGCCAGTGGAACCGGTATTTCATTCCGGATCTGCGAGACGATCACATCGTCGGTTTCACCACGAAATGGCCGGTGTCCCGCCAGCATCTCGTATAGGAGAACACCAAGGCTCCATATGTCGGTGCGTGCGTCCACGGTGTCGTCACGTGTCTGTTCGGGACTCATATAAGCCACGGTTCCAGCAGCACTGTGCCGTTCAGCCTCGTCCTCGCTTATGAATTTCGCAACCCCGAAATCGAGGAGCTTGGCCGTGCCAGGCCTGGTGACGATTACGTTCGCGGGCTTTACGTCGCGATGTACAATACCGGCTGAGTGTGCCGCCGACAGTGCACTCCCAATCTGGGACGCGAGGATGATTGCATCCGGAACTGCAATCCGCTCCCGTCGAATTCTCGCCTTCAGCGTCTCACCCTCATACCAGGCCATTGCGATGAACTGTTTTCCATCTTCGGCTTCTGCGATCTCGTAGACGGTACCGATATTCGGATGATCGAGCCTGGATGCGGCACGGGCTTCTGCCAGCAGGCGTGCCCGTGCAGCTGGATTGGATGCGTGATGCGACGGCAGGAATTTGAGGGCTACGACGCGTCCCAGGCGTGTGTCGCGCGCCTTGTAAACCACGCCCATCCCACCGACCCCGATTCGCTCGATGATCTCGTAGTGAGACACCTTCCTCTCTGCGGGTGCTTCGTCCACTCCGCTGTCGAACCCAGCGGCGGCGAGACCGGGTCCAACAACCTCCCGGGCGAGACGCTCGAAGTAGCCGTTCGATGAATCGTGCGCTGTGAGAAGAGACGATAGCTCTGTCTCGAGCCAGGGATCGCCGACGGACGCCTCGTGGATGAACGCCTGGCGTTCCCAGGTGGGCAGGGAAGTCGCCTTGTCGAAAAAGTCCTTGAGTAGCGCGATCTGGCTACCTCTGTCTTCGCCGTCCGTCAGGTCTGCCTCGTGCGGGAAGGTTCAATTCGCCGGTACCTGCAACCAGTACACGGAACTTACCCGGAAAGGCTCAACCTTTCGATTGCGACAGGTCCCGGTATAACCACGCCCGCGCTAGAGCCCAGTCCCGTTTGACCGTGGCCTGAGAGATCCCCAGGGCGCCTGCCGTGTCCTCTATACTCAGCTCCCCAAAAAATCGGCATTCAACGACTTCAGCGAGTCGCCTGTCGAACAGCTCGAGCCGGTTGAGCGACTCGGCTAGATCGCCAAGCGTCTCCGAATCCTCTTCCGAAATAACGTCGGTCGCGTTCTCACGAATCATCTCTATCGGGATGTGCCGCGCGTCGCCGCCGCGCTTCGCTGCGCGGCGATCGCGAGCGTAGTTCGAGAGGATGTGGCGCATCGCGCGTGAGGCTATCCGCAGGAAATGGACGCGGGTCTGCGCACCGATGCGTTCAGCGCCAGTGAGCTTGAGGTACGTCTCATGGACGAGCGCAGTAGTATCTATCGTGGTATCACCACTCCACCGGGCGCGCTGATGGCGGGCCGCTTTTCGGAGCTCGTCGTACACAATGGGAAACAACGCGTCCATCGCGCCGAGGTCGCCGCGCTCGAACTCGGCGAGCAGCCGCGTGACCGTGCCGGTTGTCGTTGGTGTCGTCAATTGCGGATCGATCGCGGTTGGTCGTAAAAGCGGGCTTCCATGCTCGTTCTCCGGCTGAGAACTGCCCACCGGCAATCATACATTCTATTGCCCGTGGTCGCGAGCAACCGTTGTCGCCTTTGATCCAGTGGGTAACCAACTCAGCGTTTCACGTGTGTCAATTGGCCCTTCGTGCTATTATTTGCGCGAATGCGTGTCGCACTGTTCATCGGAATATGCCTCGCGGCGGGCGGAGGGATCATTTCCTCCAGCGCAGCAGCACAAACCGCTGTAAAGATCGACTCGGTCGTGACGATCGGTACGAGGACCACTGACCGCACTGCAACCAGGTCAACGGTGCCCATCGACGTGGTTACTTCTGCATCCCTGCAAGCAACCGGGTTGCCCGAAACGTGGGAGGCACTGCAGCGCCTCATCCCTTCGATCAACGTTCCGCGCGTCCCGCTGACCGATAACAACTTGCGGCCCATCACGCTCCGCGGGCTCTCACCCGATCATGTGCTGGTGCTC
>DATAIM010000071.1:0-3818 GCA_036262655.1 Gemmatimonadaceae bacterium
CCTGTGGA
Organism: Gemmatimonadaceae bacterium; assembly: GCA_036262655.1. GTDB lineage: Bacteria > Gemmatimonadota > Gemmatimonadetes > Gemmatimonadales > Gemmatimonadaceae > UBA4720. The sequence continues at coordinate 9 of DATAIM010000071.1, forward strand.
TCCCAACGATCCGCTATATCCGTGCTCGGTGCTTCCCGAGCGTTACCAGACTGCATGTTATCAGATGCAAACGTCGGTGATGCTGTTCAACAGCAAGGGTGACATAGCAGCTGCCGCCCGCGCCTGTGACGGCGCGCCCACGGCGATGCGACTCATCTGTTATACAAGCCTCGGCCGCGACATCAGCTCCTATTCTCTGCAGAATCACGGCAAGGCAATAGCCATGTGCTCCCTTGGCACGCCGCGTTACCAGCCGTGGTGCTATCTGGGGCTGGTGAAAAACGTGGTCGACATCAACGCGCGGGCTGAAGAAGGTATTTCGCTATGCCGGGATGTTCCGATGCCCGCAGGAAAGCTGATCTGTTATGTCGCTGTCGGCGAGCAGATAGTCTTGCTTGCGCAGGATGACGCGGGCCGGCGCGCCCTCTGTTCGTCAGCGGAGCCGGCCTATGTCGAGGCGTGTGTCTATGGCGCGCGGGTTACCGCCGCGCCGCCTCCGGGCCTGGCGAATCTCTGGAAGGCGGCGCAGCAGTAAACGGCGCTACTTCCTCTGTGGTGACACCGAAAATCCATCGATGTGAACGTCGAGGTTGTGGTTCACACGAATTCCGGCGATTCCTTTCGTTCCTGCATGCCCGGGCCCGCTGTCGATGATCGAGCGCGAGAGCGAGTGAACTTCCTTGCCATTCACACGGAAGCTCAGCTTATCTGCGCCGACGACCACTTCGAGCTTGTTCGATGCTTTTCCATTAGCGTCGATCGCCTTGATCGCGTCGTTGGCTGTCCAGTCGACGACCTTGTGAACGGTCGTGTCGTTTGCGCGGTGGCCGATGAAGAACTTTCCGTCCTGCCGAACGAGGAAGTAGCCATAGCTCTGTGAGGCAGAGTCCAGGTTTCTTCCGCCCATCAACAATCCATAGCCTTCCGGGTGTGTGGATGCCTTGGTCTGATTGAAAGTCGCTGAGATCGTGTAATTGCCGGACCTGGTGTTTGCGGGGTTCCAGTAAATCGCCGCTGGACCAGCGGTTACGTGAATGCCTTTGCCCATCGGCAGGAACTTCGCATCGGTGATCTTCCGTCCCTGCGACGCGGCGCGTGGGTCTACTCTCCCGGTCCACCCGGCGACCTTCACGCCGCCATCGGTGACGAGTTTGTCTGGGTCGCTCCCCTGGGCGGATACCGACGACGATCCGATGACAAGAAAGCCGGCAGCCAACAGTATCTTTCTCATTTCTCAGTCTCCCTCGCGCAATTAACGCGTTGTTTGTTGTAGTGTCATCATATTACTGGGATGCATCAGTCCGGCGCCAGCGATCGCGCGTTGCGTGGTCGTGCGTCCATGTGCGATGTAATGAATGCACTGCACCTCCTGAGCGCCTCCCCGCTTTCGGGGACAAGCCCGACGAGCATCTGCCACCCGTGGAAAACGTGCGGAGAGGTCTCGAGCACACTCTCCACACGGGCGGCGCAGAGCTTCTCATGCAGGCGTGCAGCATCATCGAACAAAAGTTCTGAGTCACCAACTTGTATCAGTATCGGCGGAAGCTCGCTGAGATCGGAAAACAGCGGCGACGCTCGTTCGTCTGCAGCAGCGGCTTCACCCAGGTATACATCGGCGAACTCCTTCATGTTTCCCGGTGCAAACATGGCGCAGCGTCCTGCATTCGTCCGGACTGAAGCCCCTGACGCAGTGAGATCGAGCCAGGGAGATGCGAGATAGCCGCAGCACGGACGCGGCAGATTCGATTCGCGAATGGCGACGAGCAGTGACAGCGCCAGTCCGCCACCCGCTGAATCGCCGGCGATGGCAATCGATGATGACGGGGCAGCACCCGACTCAAGTAGCCAGCGGTAAGCAGCCACTACGTCGTCAAACGCAGCTGGAAATCTCGCTTCCGGCGCGAGACGATAATCGACACTGAAAACCCGCCGCCGCGTATGACGCGCGAGCCAGGTGGTGAGAGGTCGATGTGTGCGGCTGCTGCACGAAACGAAACCGCCGCCGTGGATATAGAGAATCACCCCGGGCCGCGGATTGCGCGGAGTGATCCACTCGCCCCGTATTCCGCCTTCAGCAACAGCGCGAATATCGAGACCAACCGCCGCCAGCATGGCGACCGGAGCGGGTGCGCCGAACGATGCGCGCGCGCGACGAACGAGCGCAACTTCGTCTCCCCACCGCTCCCGGCGAACGAACCGGCGCACCGACTCGCTGGCAAGCCTCAGCTGCCACGATGCGCGCCGAGCCGGCTGAGACATTTCAGTCAGGTCGAGTCGTCACGTGAATTACTTGAGCGGTGCATCGGCGATTGCCAGCCGCGCGCGCTCAGCATCGCGCTTTTCCGACGCTGTGACCTGTGGATTGAGGGTCAATGACGCCCGGTATGCATCGACTGCATGCGAGCGTTCCCCGAGCTTCTGAAATGCATCTCCCAGTGCGAGCTGAGGGAGGTATGATTTCGGGAAGATACCTGTAGTGATCCTCAGGAGCGCGACGGCATCCGCTGCGTGCCCTTTCGCTGTCTGCTCGGCGGCAATGACGACCATTCCTCCTTCCGACACGTCGTACTGCGATGTCAGCTGGGAAATCGGCATTCTGCTGTATTCGGCTAGCAGAGTCGAAAGAGTGGCGCCGCTCTGGATCGAATCCCGGAGAATGCCCTGGAGCGCAGGCTTGACCGGCGAGATCATCACGATCTTGTCGCCCTTCGGGCTGACGACATAGGTGGTGATGCTCTGCAGCTGGGGGTCACTGAACGCAGCGACCTGCTTCCACACGCGATCGGCCGCTGGCCTGGCTGCATACACTGCGTTGCCTTTTCCCATCAGCACGAAGCCGCGCCGGGCCCACGCATGTGCAACGCGACCGACGACACTGGAGATAACGACCGAGGTGTCGAATGTCCGAAGGTCGAGCCGGCGAATCTGATTGTGCCCCGCCGAGTCGGGTCGAGCGTAGCTGACCGCGTTGTCTTCGGGCATCAGCTGCGGGGGCAGGTTGGCCACGGGGGCGTCGTAATCGGTCATCGCGCCTGATCTCGAGTCGAAGAGCGCGATGGTGGTCCGGGATTTCGGTCGCACCATCGCGAATCGTGTGTCATCGACCCGAACGTAGTACCCAACGGTATCCGGTCCGGGGAGAACGCCGCGTACCGGGCGGCCTTTCATGTCATAGAGCCAGGGCCCCCATTCACGGAACAAGGTAGGGGGCGTCCACCTGATCACCATCAGCATGCCGTCAGGAGTGACGGTCGGACTGTTCTCCATCTCGGGCGTGGAGGTTATCCGCGATTCCGACAAGGATCCCAGATCGATTCTGTAAATGTCCGACTGCGCATTTGCGCTGTCCCGCCGGCTGACGTAGAGAATGGCTTTTCCGTCGGGGGTGAATGACGGCTGACTCGCGATCCCCCGGTCGCCGGTGAGCTTGCGGGGTGGCCCGACTTGAATCGAGCCATCCCTGTACGTCAGGTCCGCGATGTAGAGATTCACCGGCACGAGCGACTGGGCGCGCGCAACATTCGCGACAGCTGCCGCACTGGACAGGAGAGCGACAAGGGCCGAGCGGAAGTTTCCTTTCAGGCGTTCATTTTTCGTCATCGTTCGTACTTCCAGTTGCGCGACTTGCCTTCGCTGATCCATTCGATCGCGGAGGCGAGCCGCTTGTCGCGGGTGGCGTCGGTCTTTGCTTCGGTGATCCACTGGATGTACTCGCGCCGGTGGCTTGGACTCAACGCTTCGAAGTTCGCCATCGCCTTGCGGTTTTTCCTGAGGGCGCCACCGAGAGACGCGGGCATCTCGGGCTCGGGC
>DATAIM010000072.1:0-3268 GCA_036262655.1 Gemmatimonadaceae bacterium
TGGGGAAGTTGTTCCCCTCGATCTTTACGACTGCGACGTCCGTTGTCGGATCATTTCCGACGACCTTCGCCTTGTAAGTCCGATTGTCCAGCATCTGAACTGTCACACGGTCGGCAATGGTCGTACGGTCGCCCATCGTCACGACGTGATTGTTCGTGAGGATGTAGCCGTCCTTCGAGACGATGAACCCGGAGCCGGAGCCACTCTCCACCTGCGGCGCAGGCTGCTGATTGAAGAAGTCCTCGAAACCCGGAGGCAGCTGCATACCATTGGGAATGCGCCGCTGTGAACCCGGCTGCGGCCGGCTCTCGACGGAGATCGATACGACGGCGGGCGTGACGTGGTCAGCGATCTCGACGAAAGCATTGCTCGCCTGAACGAGCGGAGCAACCGACTGTGCGTCCGGCTTGCTCTGCGCCAATCCGAGCTTCGAGAGATTGAGACCGCCCGAAGCGAGTATGATCCCGCCTAGAAATGCGGCAACGACGACCGCGGTCCAGCGTGCACGTGAAGAAAGTGAAGACATAGAAAAACGAACCTCTGTTATGGAATACCCTGTAATGTAAGACACCGGCCGCCCCTTTCAGGTTGCGGCCGGTGCCCGTTCATCGTTTTACTTCTTTTCGTCGACGATCTCGTAGTCTGCTTCGACTACGTCGTCGGCCGGAGCCTGCGCCCCGTCGGTTCCTGGAGCTCCCGGCCCGGTTCCGTCACCGGGCTGCTGCGCTGAGGCCTCCTGCGCCTGCTGCTGGTAGAACGACTGGCCGGCCTCGCTGAACACCTTCGTCAGGTCCTCCTGCGCGGCGCGGATCTCGGCCATGTCGTCACCGCGGAGTGCCTTTCTGGAGCGCTCCACCGCCGCGTCGATCCGCGACTTGATGTCGGGACTGACCTTGTCGCCCCACTCCTTCACGTTCTTCTCCACCTCGTATGTCATCGAGTCGAGGCGGTTGCGTGCGTCGATCGCCTCACGCTGCTTCTTGTCCTCGGAGGCATTCTTCTCCGCGTCCTTCACCATGCGGTCGATCTCTGCATCCGAGAGGCCACTCGACGCTTCGATGCGGATCTTCTGCTCCTTGCCCGTCGCCTTGTCCTTCGCTGTGACGTGCAGGATGCCGTTGGCATCGATGTCGAACGTCACCTCGACCTGTGGGAGTCCGCGCGGTGCGGGTGGAATACCAGTGAGCTGGAACTTGCCGATCGTCTTGTTGTATGTCGCGAGCTCGCGCTCTCCCTGCAAAACGTGAATCTCGACCGTCGTCTGGTTGTCGTCGGCTGTCGAGAACGTCTCGCTCTTCTTGGTCGGGATCGTTGTGTTGCGGGGGATGAGCACGGTAGTGACTCCACCCAGCGTCTCGATACCGAGCGACAGCGGCGTCACGTCGAGCAGGAGAACGTCCTTCTGCTCGCCAGTAAGAACCGCACCCTGTACAGCTGCGCCAATTGCGACGACTTCATCCGGATTCACGCCGCGATTCGGATCCTTGCCGAAGAACTTCCTGACGATCTCCTGAATCTTCGGAATTCTCGTCGACCCACCGACAAGAAGAACCTCATCGATCTCATTGGGCTTGATGCCCGCGTCCTTCAGCGCCTGCTCCATCGGTGGAATCGTGCGCTGGATGAGGTCATCGACAAGCTGCTCGAACTTCGCTCTCGTGAGCTGATAGTTGAGGTGCTTGGGGCCGCTCTGGTCCGCGGTGATAAAGGGCAGATTGATGTCGGTCGTCTGGGTCGTCGACAGCTCCATCTTTGCCTTCTCGCCGGCCTCCTTCAGGCGCTGGAGCGCCATCGGGTCCTTCGAGAGATCGATGCCCTGGTCACGCTTGAATTCGGTGACGAGCCAGTCGATCACGCGCTGGTCGAAATCGTCACCGCCCAGGTGGGTATCACCGTTGGTCGACTTGACTTCGAACTGGCGGGAGCCTTCGACGTCGTACAGCTCGAGAACCGAGATGTCATAGGTTCCGCCGCCGAGGTCGAACACCGCGACCTTCTCGTCTTTCTTCTTGTCGAGTCCGTACGCCAGCGCTGCAGCGGTTGGCTCGTTGATAATGCGAAGGACATCCAGGCCGGCAATCTTGCCGGCGTCCTTCGTGGCCTGCCGCTGCGAATCGTTGAAGTAGGCAGGGACCGTGATGACCGCTTTCTCGACCTTGTATCCAAGATAGTCCTCGGCAGTCTGTTTCATCTTCTGGAGGATCATCGCCGAGATCTCGGGCGGGGTATAGCGCTTGCCCTGAACTTCCACGGTGGCGACGTCATTGCCGCCCGTAACCACCTTGTACGGTACGCGGGCGGTCTCTTCCTTCACTTCGTTGAGCTTCCGGCCCATGAAGCGCTTGATCGAAAAGACGGTGTTCTGCGGATTCGTGACCGCCTGTCGCTTGGCGATCTGGCCGACGAGTCTTTCGCCGTCCTTTGTAAAGCCGACGACGGACGGAGTCGTCCGGCCACCTTCGGCGTTGGGAATGACCACCGGATCGCCGCCCTCCATCACCGAAACGACGGAGTTGGTGGTACCAAGGTCAATTCCAATAACTTTGTCTGCCATATAAGCCCCTTTATTGTTTATGCATAAGCTTCGTGCGGGGATATGGGCAATCTGTGAGCCGTTTTTCCCTGCCAAAAAGGCGGAATTTCAGGGCGGCCAGCGGCATTTGCTGTCAACCTCGCCCTTCTCCCTGTGTCCCGGGAGTCCGGGCAGGTGATCCCGCTCAGCGACGAACACAGGACGATCCGCACGCCGGTGATGACCTACCTCATCATCGCGCTCAACCTGATCGCGTGGTTTTTTCTCCAGGGCGGCGGCTTCAACGAGCCTCGCCTTGCAGCGAGCGTGTGTAATCTGGGCCTCGTCCCTGGGGAGCTGACCCACCTGGCCAGACTTGGCACCGCTGTGCCACTTGGCGATGGTCTGGCCTGTGTGGTCGACAACGAGCGGATAAACGCTTTTACGCCGCTCATTTCGATGTTCCTCCACGGCGGCTGGATGCACCTGCTCGGCAACATGCTCTACTTCTGGGTGTTCGGGAACAACATCGAGGACAGCATGGGAAGCGGCCGGTTCCTCGTATTCTACGTGGTGTGCGGTCTCGCGGCCTCGGGAGCCCACGTGCTCGTCTCGCCCGCTTCTCCTGTGCCAACCGTGGGGGCGTCCGGCGCAATATCCGGGGTGATGGGCGCATACCTGATCCTTTATCCGACGATCAGGGTGCGGATGTTCATCCCGCCGTTTTTCGTCATCGCGATTCGCGCATGGCTCGTT
>DATAIM010000073.1:0-3213 GCA_036262655.1 Gemmatimonadaceae bacterium
GAGAATAAAGCCCACCCTTCCCGCGGTGATGGGTTTCGTGTCGAGACCTGCAGCCCGGATCATTGCCCGCAATCCGACGTTCTGGGTTTCTGAAAGCATCCGCAGCCCATATCGGACGAGGATCCGGTTCTCTCCTGTCAGCGGGGCGACATCCGCGATTGTCGCCAGCGCGACCAGGTCGAGCATCTTCCAGATGAACGCGTCATTACGGCCAAGTCGTTTTGCGAGCGCGAGCGCCACCTTGAACGCGACACCCACGGCCGCGAGATCCTCATCCGGATCGCGGTCGGTGCGGTCGGTCTTCTTATCGACGCGGTCCTGATTTGGGTTGAGCAGCGCGAAGCAATCGGGCAGCACCTCTCCGGGAAGGTGATGATCCGTGATGATCACATCGATCCCGCATTTGCACAGCTCGGTGACACGTTCCACAGCAGTGGTCCCGCAGTCACACGTTACAAGGAGCGTTGCGTGCGCCTCGAGCGCAGCACGCACGCCGGCGGGCCCGAGGTCATAGCCGTCTCGAAGCCGATTGGGAATGAAGGGCACCGCGTTCGCGCCGAACTCGCGCAACACGCGTGTCAGAATGGTCGTCGAGCAGATGCCGTCGACGTCGTAATCGCCGTGGATGATTACCGTCTCGTTCTCCAACGCGGCGCGCGCGAGACGATCCACCGCCCTGTCTGCTCCCTTCATGAGCAGCGCATCACGCAGCTGATCGCGTCGAGGCCGGAGAAAACGCATTGCTCGCTCTGGATCTGCGTGCTTCCGGATGAGAAGGAGATTCGCAATCTCCTCCGGGATTCGGAGCATCTCAGCCAGTTTTGTAACAGCGGCGGCGTCGGGCGGCGTCGCCACAATCCAGCGGGGAGAGGTTCGACGCGCGGATCCGGGCGGATCCAGAGGAACAGCGGTGCTCACCGTCGCAATTTCGCCGGAGCGCGGCAGCGGCTCAAGCGGATGCTGCCCGGTAAAGAAGCACCCCACACGCTTCGCAGACGTCGATCGGCCCATTCACGGCCATGTGATTCCGCCGCTGCATCGGGATAGCAGTGTCACAATTGCCGCAGGACTCGCCGCGCAGCGGGTAGAGCGCCTGCGTTCGGCGGGTGCGAATCCGATCGTACTTCCCGAGAAGCGGGCGAGGAACTCCGCTTGTCTTCCCATCGCGTTCCACGCGAGCGGCGGAAAGAGAAGCGGCGATCTCGCCCCGCTCCTTTTCGATTTCCTCCCGCGCCGCCGCCTGCTCGGCCTCTACATCTTCGAGAGCCGACTCTGTCGATGTCACCGTCGATCGCATTTCAGAAAGTCTCCTCTGCGTCGCCTGCAGCTCGCTTTCGTCCTCGGCGATTATCCGTCGCGCGGACTCGACCTGCGCCATCGCGGCGGTGGCCTCCTTGAGACGCTTGACGGCGTCGAACTGCGCAAGATTCTTCTCCTGCATCTGCTTGTGCTGCGCGATTTTCCCCTGAAGCTCGCGCTGCCGCTTCTCTTCCACCTCAACTGCCGTGCGCGCTCTATTCACCGCCGCCGCCGCAGCTTCCCTCTTGCGATCAAGCGCAGCCATGCGCGGTTCAAGCGCTTTCATACGATCCTCGAGCTCGCTTATGCGCGCGTCATCTTCCTGAAGCGCGAGCAGTGCTTCGACTTCACTTTGCATGTGGATCTCCTGGTTCAGCGTGTCCTTCCGCGGCGGAATGCCTTGAACGTCCCCTTCCCCGATGCCCTCATCTGTACTACCAGCTTCTGCTTCTCTTCCTCCAGCCGATTCTTTTCCTGCGAGTTCGCGAGCGGCAACAGGCGATCGATCTCGGCGAGTCTGTCTTCCATGTCGCGGACATGGAGTTTCAGTATCGAATCGTCGATCGTTTTCTGTGCGTCCTTGAGCTCCTCGCCTTCGCCCAGCAGTTCCTCGGCCTCATCGAGAGTCTCGGGAGCAAGTGACGCCGTAAGATCCTCGAGCGCGACACCTTCGACCGCTTCGAGCAGCGCAGCGAAAATCGCGCGATAACCTGGATGCCGAAATGAGTCCGGCCCGATACGCTCCGCTATGCCTTCCACTCGCGACCGCTGTTGAAGCATCGCCCACACAAGCTCACGCTCGGCAGAGGTGCCGCGATCGCGATTGGGGACTCGCCTGTCACCGTGACGACCGCGAATCGCGGGCCGTTCGCGCATCGGGAATTCGGCGATCCGGGGTCCGATTGGCTGGCCGGGCGCGCGGCCCGCAGGTTCACGCTCCCCGAGTTCCCGCAGAAGAATCTCGCGTCCTACGCCAGTAACTTCGCTGGCACGTACCAGGTACAGGTCACGCATTATCTCGTCCGAGGTAGCGCGTATCGTGGGCAGGAGCCGATCGAGGGCACGTCGCTTCTTCTGCAGCTCGCCGAACCAGCCGGCTCGCTCCAGAATCTGAATCTTTCGCTCGAAGACATCGATTGCGTTAGTGAGTTGAGATTCAAGCCCTTCGCTTCCATGCGCTTTTGCGTACGAGTCGGGATCCTCGCCCGGCGGCAGCGTTACGACGCGAACTGAAAACCCCTGCCTCAGAAGCTCATCTCCAGCACGAAAAGTCGCTTTCAGCCCCGGGGGATCACTGTCGTACAGCAGGAACACAGTCCGCGTGTACTTCCGGAGCAGGCCGACCTGAGTTTCGGTCAGTGCCGTTCCGAGAGGCGCGACTACCTCGCCGATTCCCGCGGACATGACGCGCAACGCGTCGAAATATCCTTCGACGACGAGCGCCCTGTCCGCACGTCTGATGGCATTCCGCGAGCGGTTGAGTCCGTATAGCAGCTTCCCCTTCGAGAAGACTGGTGACTCGGGCGAGTTCAGATACTTTGGCTCACCAGGGCCAAGGATCCTTCCGCCGAAGCCAACGTGGCGGCCCAGCACGTCGAGGATCGGAAACATCAACCGCCCCCGGAAGCGTGGCCTGGGCTCCGTCTCCTGGTCGTTGGTCACAAGGAGACCTCCCTCGAGCAGCCGCGCGTCATCGAAACCGAGGCCGTTCATGTACGTGCGGAGCAGCCCAATCTCCCGCGGGGAGTAGCCGAGCCCGAAGTCGTCCGCAACCGCGCGTGATACTCCGCGCTCCTCGAGATACTCGCGCGCCGCCGCGCCACCCGGATCTTCCCATAACATTTTTTGGAAGTAGGCAGCTGCGGTCGCCTGAAGCTCCCAGATCGGCTCGCGAGGATCGGGCCCTTGGCGCAC
>DATAIM010000074.1:0-4993 GCA_036262655.1 Gemmatimonadaceae bacterium
CCGAACGATTGCATCATCGACGACGACGGTCCAGCCGGAATCGGACCCCGCCATCTCACCAATCGAGCGGGGTAGGGCATAGCGTACCGACCCCGCGCGTGCTTTCTTGTCGCCCCTCATTGCATCGAGCACCCGGCTCGCTGCCATTCCATTGGGGAGCTCGACTGGAAGCCCGGCCATCGTCAACCCACGGCGAATCTCTTCCGCTAGCCCCGGCCTCGCCAGTCCGGCTCGCTCCGCCAGCCTCGCTTCGAGAGTCATTCCGATCGCCACCGCTTCACCATGCGCGAGGCTGTACCCGCTGAGCAGCTCCAACGCATGTGCAATGGTATGTCCGAAGTTCAAGATCTTCCGCAGCCCGCCCTCGTGTTCATCGCGGGCGACGATCCGTGACTTGATCGCTATGCTACCGACGATGACTCCAGTGAGCGAGTCACCGGACTTCCGCTGGTCATAGAGCACCGATGGAATTGCTCGGACGACCGAATCAAAATACGCCCGATCCGCAATAACGCCATGCTTTAATGCTTCAGCGAAGCCCGTTCTCAACTCGTTAAGTGGAAGCGTCTCAAGGGTTTGAGGATCGATCAGCACCCCTGACGGCTGGTGAAACGCCCCCACCAGGTTCTTGCCCATGAGGGTGTCGACACCCGTTTTTCCGCCGATGGAGGAGTCGATCATCGCGAGGAGGGTCGTGGGGACGTGGATGATCGGTATCCCCCGCATGTAGGTTGCGGCGACAAATCCGGCGAGGTCCCCGACAACCCCGCCGCCAAGTGCGATGATGGCCGAATCACGTCCAAAGCCACGTTCGATCAGGTGGTCCGTCAGCCACCCCCAGCTTCCCCTCGTTTTGCTCCCTTCGCCGGCCGGGACTGCGAGAATTTCGCCTGCCCCAACGCCTACCGCCGTTGCGAGCCGGTCAGCGTAAAGGGGTCCGACGTGAGAGTCGGTGATGATCGCATACCGGTGCGCGGGCGCGAGGTCGCGAACGAAGTCGCCGGCCGCGGTGAGACTCCCGGGTTCGACCTTGATGGGGTAGGGGACAGACAGTCGGGAGGGTGAAGTCACGGGCGCTCGGGTACTTTGAAACGGAGGGCCTTGAATCCCACTGCATCTGAGCGGCGAGTCCGACTGAAATTTATCGTATCTGTCCGCTCACCACGTGACCTCCCCGGCTCCGGCGCGTGTGTTGGCGACCCGCGCGAGGGTGAAGAGAAGATCGGAGAGCCGGTTGAGGTAGACGACCACGATCTGCGGTATCTCCACCTCCTTTTGAAGGTGAATCACCCGCCGCTCGGCCCGTCGGCAGACTGTTCGCGCAACATGGAGCTGGGCAGCCTTTGGAGTTCCGCCGGGGACGATGAACGCGCGAAGTGGCTCGAGCTCCCTGTCGCAGGTATCGATCGCTGCCTCGAGCTCACGTATGCGCGCATCGTCGATCTGCGCTTTCGCAAGATGGTCGTGCATCTTCTCGCGATCCGGCGTCGCGAGCAATGCCCCGAGACTGAACAGGTCTCGCTGAATGGGAACGAGAACTTCGTCGATTCGCGGCATCATCTCGACAGCCCGCGCAACGCCAAGTGATGCGTTGAGCTCGTCAACGTCACCGTAGGCCTCTACCCGCGGATCGTCCTTTGAAACTCTGCCTCCGCCGAAGAGTCCCGTCTGGCCGGCGTCACCAGTCTTGGTGTAAATCTTCATCACTGCTAATCTCGCTATATTCTCCCCGATGCACGAGATAAAGGACATCACCATCATTGGAGGCGGTCCGACAGGCCTTTTCGCCTCCTTTTATGCGGGAATGCGCGGCGCGACTGCGCAGATTGTCGATACGCTGCCACAGATGGGCGGGCAGCTCACAGCGCTGTATCCCGAGAAGTACATCTTCGACGTAGCGGGATTCCCGAAAGTGCTCGCCAAGGATCTCGTGCATCAGCTCGCCGAGCAGGCGGGCCAGTTCAAGTTTCCCTCATTCCTCGGTCAGCACGTGATGGATCTCGAGGAAGAGGACGGGCACTTCGTTCTCGTCACCGAGAGCGATCGGTTTCCGACTCGCTCTGTTCTCATCGCAGCCGGAATCGGGGCGTTTTCACCGCGTCGGCTTCCGCAGCAGTGCGCAGAACCGTGGTATGGGAGGGGAATCTTCGACAACGTCGCGGATCCGGAGAAGTTTCGTGGACAGAAGATCGTCATCATCGGCGGCGGCGATTCCGCATTCGACTGGTGCCATCAGCTGCGGGACCGCGCGGAGTCGGTGACGCTGGTGCACCGGAGCGACAAGTATCGTGCGCATGGAGCGACGGTGGCGGAAGTTCATGCAGCCGTCGAAGCTGGCAAGACCGTTCTCCTGCCGTTTCATGAGCTGCATGAAGTTCTGAACACCGATGGCCGTCTCTCGGGGATCGTGATTCGGGATGTAAAAACGAAGGAGACGAAGAGTCTCGACGCTGATGCCGTTCTCCCGATGCTTGGCTTCATCAGCGACATCGGCCCGCTTGCGAACTGGGGACTGAATCTCGAGAAGCACGAGATTGTAGTGAATTCGCTGATGGAGACGGGTCGTGCAGGGGTTTACGCGGCGGGCGATATCACCTCATATCCGGGGAAGCTCAAACTCATTGCGACAGGTTTCGCCGAGGCTGCCACCGCTGTTAACCAGGCGTTCCACTGGATATACCCGGACAAGAAGGTGAATCCGGGGCACTCGTCGAACCTTGCGGTATTCGGGCAGAAAGACGACTGAGAGGAGTCTGGCGACTCGGTTTTTTCCCTGTCCGTAGCTCACCCGTAAGCAACTCGGGGATCCGCTTTCGCGTATGCGAGATCGGTGATGAGATTGACCAGCACAAAGACAACTGAAAGGAAGAGAACCGATCCGTTTATCGCCGGCAGATCGCGCCGTGCGATCGCATTGACTACGTACCGGCCGATCCCCGGCCACGAAAAGATCGTCTCCGTGAGAATCGACCCGGTGAGGTAATAGCCGAAGTCGAGCCCCAGCACCGTGATGATTGGTATGAGCGCATTTCGCAGCGCATGGCGTCCGATCACGATCGATTCTTTCAATCCCTTCGCCCGTGCGGTTCGCACGAAGTCGCCCCCCAGTACCTCGAGCATCGAGGAGCGGGTGACGCGGGCGAGGAATGCGATCGACCTCGAGCCAAGCGCCAGCGCTGGAAGGATCAGGTATTTGACGCCGCCGTACCCCGAAGGCGGCAGCCATTTCAGGGTTATCGCAAAGATCAGGATCAGGATCAGCCCGACCCAGTAAACCGGAAACGAGATTCCGAGGTATGCGAGCCCGAGACCCATCCGGTCGAACCAGCCTCCCGGATGCCGGGCGCTCAGCACCCCGATGGTAATCCCGAGCAGCGACGCGAGCAGCATCGCCGACCCGGCGAGGAGCAGCGTCTTTGGAAACCTTTCGCGGATGTCACGTATGATCGGCCGCTGAGTGATGTACGAGTTGCCAAGGTCGCCCTTGATCACTCCGCCGGCGTAGAGCGCGAATTGCTTCGGAAGTGGCTCGTCCAAGTGCAGCTCCTGCCTCAGGCGCGCGATCGTTTCGGCGTCCGCCCGTTCGCCCACCATGTCCTGCACCGGATCGCCCGGAGCAACGTAAAGAAGCAGAAAGACAACGATCATCACTCCGATGAGCGTCGGGATGGACAAGGCGAGCCGGCGGATGATGAAAGCGAGCACTCGGTCAGTCTACCTGCGCGCCTGCATGGTGACGTCGGTCCATCGCTGGCCCGTAAAGATCGTCGGAACCTTGAAGTTTCCGATCCAGGGCTGCACCGCGTAAAGCTCCTTGTAGAAGAAGAGATAAATCATCGGCGCATCCTGATACTCGAGCTCGTCTGCCTGCCGGTAAATCGCGACGCGCTTCGCTTCATCCTGCTCGCGGCGTGCGTCAGAGACGAGCTTGTCGAACTGCGGGTTCGAGTAGAACGACACGTTGCCGCCGACGCCCTTGTTCGCGCTGTGAAGGAGCGGGTAAAGGAAATTCTCTGCATCGGGGTAATCGGCGAACCAATCCTTCAACGCCATGTCGGTCTTGCCGGCGCGCGCGGCTTCGCGCATCGACGACGCGTCGCGCTGCACCAGCGTGACGCGGACGTTGATGTCCTTCAGGTTGGCCTGAACCGCCTGCGCAATTCTCGGGAAGGGAGGCGTCTGCGAGGACCACAGCTCGACGTCGATGCCATTCGGGAACCCCGCGGCGGCGAGAAGCTGCTTCGCCTTCGCAACGTCGCGGGTATAACCCTTTCGCGCGGAATCCCCACCGGGAAGAGCGGGAGGAATGACGCCGGCCGCGAGATTGCCGCGTCCGCTGACGATTCCCTGTAGAATCGCCTTCGAGTCAGTCGCGTAATTCAATGCCTGCCGCACCCGCGCGTCTGCCAGCGGGCCGCGCGTGGTGTTGATCGCGATGTAGAAAACGCGAAGGGCGGGCGCGGACTCGAGCAGGGCTTTCTTCTCGTCGGTTTCCTCCCAGTTTCGTGTCTCGCCCTCCGGCACGTACAGCACATCCACTCTTCCAGTCTCAAATTCGGCGACGGCGGTACTCGGCTCCGCACTTATCCTTGCCATCAGGCTGTCGGCCTTCGGCGGAGTGTCGAAGTAATCAGGATTCGCGGCGAACTTGAGGTAATCGTCGTGTTTCCATTCGACGAACTTCCAGGGACCTGTCCCGACGGGATGCTCGCCGAAGTTCGACGGCACTGAATCGGGAACGATCGCGGCGACGGGCATCGCGAGCAGCTTCGGAAAAATGGCAAACGGCTCCTTCAGCCGGATGACGACCGTCGAATCGTTCGGCGCGGTTACTCCGGAAATTGTCCGGCCACCCTTGCCATCCGCGTATTCCTTGGCGCCAGCGATCGGGTAGAGCGGCCACCCGCGGCCACCCTTCGTTTTTGGATCGAGAACACGCTGCCAGCTGTTGAGGACGTTTCGCGCTGAAAACGGGCGTCCGTCGTGGAACTTT
>DATAIM010000075.1:0-1670 GCA_036262655.1 Gemmatimonadaceae bacterium
GGACCGGACAATGTGAAAGTCGGGGCAAGCGCGGGATTCTCTGCCACCCATCTGCCCGCATAGAGCGCGAGGATAAGAAGCACGACCCCAATGGCACTCGCCTCGAGCACCCGGTGCGGACGAATCCAGCGCATGTAACCGCCCATCAGCATTGCGATCGGAATCGTGAGGCCGATGGTAACAATCCCCCACGGGCTGGCCTTGAGTGCGTTGACGATCACCAGAGCGAGCACCGATATCAGTACGATCATGATGCCCAGAACAGCGATCAGTGCCGTGTAACCTGCAACGGCGCCGACCTCGTCCTTCGCCATCTGTCCCAATGTCTTTCCATCCCGGCGCATCGACGAGCAGAGAACAACGAAGTCCTGCACCGCGCCGCCCACGGCAACGCCAACGATTATCCAGAGTGCTCCTGGCAGAAAGCCGAATTGCGCCGCCAGAGTGGGACCAACCAGCGGACCAGGGCCGGCTATCGCCGCGAAATGGTGCCCGAAGACGATCCATTTGCTGGTGGGACTGAAATCACGGCCATCGTTGAGGCGAACGGCTGGAGTGGCCCGGTTATCATCGAGCTCGAAGATGCGACTGGCGATGATCCTGCTGTAGACGCGATACGCGATCACGTAGGTGCAGATCGCGGCGGTCAAAAGCCACGCCGCGTTTACCGGCTCGCCTCGTTTCAGCGCCAGCCAGGCGAAGCTGAAGGCGCCGACGGCCGCAATCAAGACCAGCAAAAGCCGCTGAGCCATCTTCCTCATTCACCAGTTCCTCGCAGTGGACGGTGAAATTGGCTATCGGTTATGTTTCCCGCAATCACGCCCATGTCCCGTCCGAATCATGTGTCGCGAGCGATGCTCGCCGCCCTTTCCGCTGCCGCACTACTATATGGTTGTGCGTCCTCGGCGACGAACGAGAAGGAGAACGCTCTTCCATCGGCCAGTCCCCTCGCGGGTATGGCCGGCCGTCACATGGTGGTCTTTCCGGCCCAATACCTTTCCACACCCGGCTCTGCCGGATCGTGGGAGGTAAGCCAGGCCGGACCTTCCCTCCTGCCAATCCTGGATGAGGAGATTGCAGACCAGCTGCGCAAGCGAGGCGTGAACAACAACTGGACCTTTGCGCGCGAGATCATTCAGTCCGCCGAGAGAAACGCAGGGCTTGCGGGCGATCCGCGACAACTGGCGGCGCAGGGGATCCGGCGCAGTCCGGCGGGTGATACCCCACTTCCGGAGCCGCTCGCTTCGCAGATCCGAACTCTTGTCTCTCTGACGAGTGCCAGATTCGCCCTTCTTCCGATCGAGACACGGCTCGACTCCCGGAGCGCCGAACGGAAGGCTATCGTGCGCGTGCTTTTGATCGATTCACGGACTGCCAGGATCCTGTGGGCGGGCGACATCGAGGCAAGCGCTCCTCCAGCGGCATCAGCGGAAGCTTTGAGTCCATACGCTTTCAGAATTCTCGTCCGCGATGTCGCAACGCGATTCGCCGACATGGTGGTCGCGCAGTAGGTGAGGAGGTAGATCGTGCCGACGGTGTTCCACGTGTCCGACCTGCACTTCGGTCGCCCCGCGGTGCCCGCGCAGATCGAGGCGATCGAGCAGATAATCCAGGACGAGAAGTTCGATGTCGTAGCGATCTCCGGAGATCTCTCCCAGCGCTCGAGGGCG
>DATAIM010000076.1:0-3535 GCA_036262655.1 Gemmatimonadaceae bacterium
CCCTCGATGTCATGCTGCGCCACCGGCTGTTCGAGCAATTCGACATCGTGGTCGAAAAGGAAATCGCTCATCCTGACAGCATGCGCAGGTTTCCATGCAGCATTTGCATCGACGCGGAGCCGCTTCCCCGGCGCGGCGTCACGAACGACGCGAACAATTTCCATGTCGCGATCCGTTCCCAGCTTTACCTTGAGAATTGGATAAGGCGCGGCATCCGCAACGCGCTGCCTCAATCCTTCATTGTCGGCGATTCCGATCGTGAAGCTCGACTGAGGGGCGTCGCGCGGATCGAGCCCCCAGAGCCTGTGAATGGGGAGACCAAGCCGTTTGCCCGCGATGTCGTGCAATGCGGCGCTTATCGCCGCTTTCGCAGCATTGTTGCCTCGGAGAACGCGATTCAGGCTGGCGTCGATTGCCTCGAGAGACCACGAATCGGCGCTGCCGAGCACAGGCGCAAACTGCTCGAGGGCCGCTGCGACAGTAGCGACGCTCTCTCCATAGTAGCGGTTCGGGGCCGCTTCGCCGAAGCCCTCGACTCCGTCCGTGTCGATGATGCTGACGACGACATTCTCGTGCGCCGCATAGCCACCCCGCGCAATCACGAATGGATAGCGCGTCTTGAGCGGGATGACCTCGTGCGAGACCCTCAACCTGCAAACGGCGACAGCGACTTTACAGGCGACGCAATGCGTGACGCCCACGCCGCGCGCATGTCATCGGGGGCATTGCTGCCGCTGAGGAAGGAGATGAGCGCGTCGGCAAGCTCATTACCGCGCTGGTATCGCTCGCCTGCACGCTTCGCGAGGCACTTCATGACTATCGCGGAAAGCTGTGGTGGAATTCGGGAATCGACAACGTCCGGAGCAGCGGCGGTCTCGGTGACATGCTTGTAGCTGATGGAGTACCCGTCGGCGCCATCGAATGGTGGAAATCCGAGCAGCGTCTCGTAAATGACCACACCGAGCGCGTAGAGATCGCTTCGGCCGTCCAGCAGCTTTCCCCTTGCCTGCTCGGGCGACATGTAATGAGGAGTACCCATCACGTTTCCGGTCCCGGTCATTCTCGCGCGGAAATGCCCGGTGGCGATACCGAAATCGGTGACGAGGGCATTCTCGTCCTCATCGAAAAGAATGTTGTCGGGCTTGATGTCACGATGCACGAGACCGTGACGATGCGCGTAGTCGAGGGCACACGCAACCTGGACAGCGATGGCGGCTGTCCGCTCCGGAGGAAACGAGCGCCGGTTG
Organism: Gemmatimonadaceae bacterium; assembly: GCA_036262655.1. Classification (GTDB taxonomy): domain Bacteria; phylum Gemmatimonadota; class Gemmatimonadetes; order Gemmatimonadales; family Gemmatimonadaceae; genus UBA4720. The sequence continues at coordinate 1,248 of DATAIM010000076.1, forward strand.
TTGATCCGATCCGCCAGCGTGCCACGGGCAAGGTACGGCATCACGAGGTACACCTGGTCACCGACCGAGCCGAAGTCCGTAATCGAGCAAATGTGCGGATGAACGAGCTGCGCCGCCGACTCGGCTTCACGCTTGAACCGCTCCCGCATGTCCGCATCCCGTGCGAGGTGCGGATGCATCACCTTGATGACCACCGGACAGTCGAGGGGGATGTGGAGCGCGTAATACACATTGGCCATTCCGCCCTCACCAACGCGGTGCATGACGCTGTAACGGCCGCCGGTCACATGCCGCAGGGCCGTGATCGCTGGGTCAGGGGGCTGTGTATTCCGATTCGTGACAACCGGCAGCAGCTCGCTGCAACGAAGGCAGCGTGCCGCCGAGCCTCGGTTCCACGCACCACAATCAGGGCAGAACATCGCTACCCACCGAACTGCATTCGCACAAAATCATACGCCGGCCAGGGGCCGCTGAGATGAAAATCGAGAGCCGTCTGACGCTGGTCCTCTTTGGCGACAAGATCCGCGAACTCGCTCCACCGGTCCAGCTCCACGAGGAATGACGCCTGTGCTATCACGGCGGTATCATCGCCGGGAGCTGGAAGGGACACCGTTGCTGCCGCCTGGCCACGAAGGACGCGCATACTTTGCGACGCGGTAGCCAGAAGCTGCTTTGCGCTCTCCTTCGCCTCGTCGCTCGTCGCGTTTGCCGGGTCGATCCCCTGGGTCTTGGTTATGGTCAGCCGCGCCTGGCCGTGGCCCTCGACAGCACCCAGTGTCTGCGTCAGCGTGAAGTAGTGGAGCTCGAGCCAGCGCATGAGATTGTCGCGCGACCGAAACACAGTGCCCGGAGGAGCGGGCAGGACCGCGGCGATTCCATGAACCTCTTCCAGCACCCGGCGGTATTCCTTGAGCTCTTTGTCATCCAGCACGACTCGGGTGTAACGGACCGGGCTCACGACAGCGGCAAGCGACCTGAACTGCACGAGGTCGGTGCCTTCGGCCAGGCCCTGATGGCTGGTCGAGTCATGCGCTGCGACTCCGTAAAGCCGAAGCGCGTTTACAGCAGCTTGCGCCATCTCAGAAAGATCAGCAGAAGACCACCGAGCCCCAGTTGAAGCAGAAGCATCGCCCAGAAACCATGACGCCAGTGCGCAAGGGGAATCTCGTCGAAGTTCATCCCCCACATGCCGCTGACGACAACGAACGGCACCGATATCGTCGCAACCACGCTGAGCGCCTTTGTTACCGAGCCCAGCCTGTTGGATACCTGCGTTAAGTAACTATCGAGCGTGTTGCTGAGCAACTCGCGATACGTTTCGAGCGCATCGTTGATTCGAAGCACGTGGTCGTAAACGTCCCTGAAGTAGACCTGCGTATCCGTCGTCAGCAGTGCACTCGGCCGATTCGTCACGACAGCAAAAACATCCCTCTGGGGGGCGAGGTGCCGGCGAAGGGACAGCACCAGCCGTTTCACACTGAAAATCTCCCTGAGCGCGTTCTGGTCGAAAGCCGCGAACACTTTCTCTTCGAGCCCGTCCATGAATTCATCGAGCTTGTCGAGAATCGGGAAATAGACATTCACCGCCTCGTCGATCACCGCATGCATCAGCCTCGCCGCTCCGGCGGAGGCGAGCTCCGGCCTCTTCTTCAACACCTCGATGGTGGCGTCCACTGGCTGCGTATGCCCACCGTGCACCGTGACGAGATAGTTGCGTCCGAGAAAGCACGTGAAATTCACGGTCTCGATGTCGTACGGATCCTCCGTTTCCTCGAGGAATGCGACCGTACGGACGATTATGATGAGATAGTCCGTGTACTCCTCGATCTTCACACGCGACTCGGGATTGAGACTGTCCTGAATCGCGAGCGGATGAAAGTGAAACAACTCGCTGAGAAGTGCTACTTCGCCGGGTTTCCTGTTGTCGATATCGACCCAGAGGGTTCCCGACCGCGATTCGATGATTGTGCGAATCTCACCGGGGGATAGCTCGGTGCGTGAAGCACCGGCAGCGTCATGATAACAGCTCCATGACGGCGCGGACGCTGCCTCATCGAGAGATGGCTCAGGCGTTGGTGTTTCGCGTTCAGGACGGAGTGTTGTCATCGCCTCGCTTCGAGGAGGTCTGCCGGCACGATGAAGTTAGTGGCGAGCGCGGTAACGAGTGAGTAGTCAGTTCGCGGCATCGCGCAAGAGATTGCCCGGCGAAAGCAGAGGGGATCATCAAACGAGCGCGCGGAGATGAACCGTACATGCCGCGGCTACCCTGTCCGGTGCATACCCTCCCT
>DATAIM010000077.1:0-7293 GCA_036262655.1 Gemmatimonadaceae bacterium
CAGTTGGACACGTCGTCGACGAAGAACGTCATGATCATTCGCGCAGCAGTCGTTGCGTCGTAATTCTCGAGCGCAGAGTCCGCGTGTCGCTCCACCGTCGCGAGACGGGAGAGGATCCAGCGGTCGATCGGGGGGCGCTCGTGCGGCGCCGGATCGGCGGGTGATGGCTCGTAACCGAAATTCGCATACAGCGCGAAAATCCCGCTGTAGACGTTCTTGAATGTCAGCAGAAAGCGCCCGACAGTATCCCTTATCGATGCTTCATCGAACCTGCGCGGGACCCACACCTGGCTTGCAGCGACGAGAAACAGCCGCACCGCGTCGGCGCCATACTTCGGGATCACCGACCATGGGTCGACGACATTGCTGCGACTCTTCGACATCTTGGCGCCGTCTGCATCGAGGACCATGTCATTGACCACAACATGGGCGAACGGGGCCGTGTGAACGGCTTCACCAACGCGAGCACGGTGCTCGAGCGTGTTCCGCGGCAGTGCGTCCCCGAGACCGGTTGCAATCGCAAGCAGCGAATAGAACCAGCCTCTCGTCTGGTCAACGCCCTCCGCTATGAAATCAGCCGGATAGTTCTCGGTCAGGCGATCGGCGTTTTCGAAGGGGTAATGCCACTGCGCAAACGGCATCGAGCCGGAATCGAACCACGTATCGATTACCTCCGGGGCGCGGCGCATCGTGCCGTCGCAGCGACCGCATGACCATGTATGCACATCGATGAACGGCTTGTGCGGATCAAAGCCCGCGCCGATGTCAGCGCCTGACTTTCGCGCGAGCTCGGCGAAGCTGCCAATAGCCTCGACATGCGCGTCGCTGCGATCGCATATCCACAGCGGAAGCGGCGTGCCCCAGTAGCGATCGCGCGAGATTGCCCAATCGATGTTATTCGTCAGCCATTCACCGAACCGCCCCTCGCCGATTTCCCGTGGATGCCAGTCGACGCGGGCGTTCCGTGCGAGCATCGCATCCTTGTAGGCTGTGGTGCGCACGAACCACGACGTGCGCGCGTAATAGAGAAGCGGCGTGTCGCAACGCCAGCAGTGCGGGTATGAGTGCTCGATCGTCCCCGCTTTCCAGAGAACACCACGTCGACTCAGCTCGGCTACGATGACCTCGTCGGCGTTCTTGACGAACATTCCGCCAACGAGGGGCATATCAGCCGGGAATTCGCCACGCTGATCTACGGGCTGCGCAAACGACAATCCATTCCGCTGGCCGGCAGCGTAATCGTCAGCGCCGAACGCGGGCGCCATGTGCACGACCCCGGTCCCATCGTCGGCGGAAACGAATCGCTCCCCAACAATCACCTCGTGCGCGCCCTTGTCGAACGACACCCAGTCGAGTGGCCGGCGGTACTTCATTCCGACCAGCGCAGCCCCCGGCACGGCTCGCAATTTCTCCCAGCGATCCGTGTAGTCATCACCAAGGACAGCAGGCGCGCGCGTGGCGGCAAGGATGATTGATTCGGCGCGATCGCCTGCTCTCTTGACGAGCTCTACGTACTCGAGGTCCGGATGAACCGCGAGCGCAACGTTCGAGACAAGTGTCCATGGTGTCGTCGTCCACACGAGGATCCGGCGACGCGGGTCACCCGGCGCAGTTTCCAGATCGAGCGCGATGTAGACGCTCGGGTCTCTGACGTCCTTGTATCCCTGAGCCACTTCGTGGCTCGAGAGAGCCGTTCCGCAGCGCGCGCAATACGGAAGGATCTTGTGACCGCGGTAGAGGAGGTCACGGTCGTACAGAGTCTTGAGCGCCCACCAGACGCTCTCGACGTAATTGTTGCTGTAGGTGACGTAGGGATCACTGTAGTCGAGCCAGAAACCGATCCGCTCGCTCAGTTTTTCCCAGTCAGTCCGGTACTTCCACACGCTTTCGCGGCACAGCTGGTTGAACTTCTCGACGCCGATTTCCTCGATCTGCTGCTTGCCGCTGATCCCGAGCTGCTTCTCGACTTCGATCTCGACAGGAAGTCCATGGGTATCCCATCCCGCTTTGCGCGCGACATAGAAGCCGTGCATTGCGCGATGGCGGCAGAAGAGATCCTTGATCGTCCGGGAGAAGACGTGATGGATTCCCGGGCGTCCATTCGCGGTCGGGGGTCCCTCGAAAAAAACGTAAGGCGGATTCGCGCGGGCGGCAGACTGCGCGCGCTCGAAGAGACGCTCCTGCGACCAGCGCGCAAGCACCTCCTGCTCCAGCTCGTCCGCCGGAGCGTCCGTGCGCAGCGGGCGGTATCGCACCATTCCTTCAGGGGTAGCGGGTTCAGCGAGCGACTGGTTCGGCGCTTCTTCACCTGGCGGGATCATCGATGCACGGCTCGACGTCATCTGGCCTCCGCCGGGTCGTCAGGGGCCTGGGAAGATCTGCCGCTTTCGGACGCTTCGACCTCCGAAAGCTGTCGCGCCAGAAGAGCGCGCATCTGCGCGAGATACGAACGCCGGGAACGGTCGAGAGCGTCGAGCTCCTGCTCCATTCGTCGCACTTCCGCGCGGGCGGTCTCGACGAGTCTCTCCCCTTCGGCCTGTGCCTCCTTGAGGAGGAGCTGCGCCTCACGCTCAGCCTGGTCGCGCACTTCGGCGCGCAGCTGCTGAGCGGTGATCAGCGCCTCATTGAGCGCCTTGTCCCGCTCGCGGAAAGCACGGAGCTGCTCGTGAAAGCTTCGCGCTTTCGTGTCGAGATCCTGGTTGATTCGCGACAGCCTCTCCATTTCCTCCGCGACCTGCTGGCGAAAGAGCTCGACTTTTTCAGGGTTGTATCCACGCAGCGACCGACCGAAATCAAAGCGTCGGATGTCGAGCGGTGTGAGGTGAAAGTCTTCTTCCATCACTGCTCGCGCGCTCCAAACAAAATCGAGCCCAGTCGCACCATCGTCGCGCCTTCCTCGACAGCGACCTCGAAGTCTCCAGACATTCCCATCGACAGCTCAGACGCGGGGTGGCCGGCGGCGGCGAGTATATCGCGCGTCTTACGCACATCGGTGAACGTGCGGCGAAGTTCATCCTCGCCCGCGCCAAGTCGGGCGATTGTCATCGCCCCAACCACCCGTAAGCCGGCGAGCGTCGCCAGTCTCGCCGCCTCTACCTCTATCGCGGACATCGCATACCCGCCCTTCGTCTCTTCGCGCAGAGGGTTGACCTGCACAAGAACGTCGACGGGCCGACCGGTCTCAACGCCGAAGCGACTGACGGCGTCGGCAAGACGGGAGCTGTCGAGAGCGTGGAACATCGAGAAGCCGTCGAGTGAACGAACCTTGTTGCGCTGGAGGTGCCCGATGAGGTGCCACCGAACCGGAGCCGTCACGTGGGGCATTTTTCCGAGCGCTTCCTGGACTCTGTTCTCACCCACATCTGACACTCCGGCCTCGAACGCGGCGAGAACAGCTTCCGGACCGTGTGTCTTGGTGACGGCAACGATCGAGACTCTCTGCGCGTGCCCTCCCCGCTTCGCTGCTGCGTCGATTCGGGCCCGAATTTCAGCGACCCGCTCGCCCAGCTCCGGAAAAAGCATAGCTGGGGAATTTACCGGCTTTTCAGAGGGGATTCAACGTACCACCAACGCCGCGACGTGATGATTATCCAAGGCCCTGAACAACGCTGACTATGAGGCGGCGGATGTCGTTATAGGTCACCAGCGCAAAAAGCAGTAACACCGTAAAGAGCCCCGCCCGAAGAATGTATTCCCGCGTCCGAAGACTGAACGCCTTGCCCTTGATGCCTTCGAGCAGCCCGATGACGATCTGCCCACCGTCAAGGATCGGGATCGGCAGAAGATTGAATACCGCCAGGTTGGTGCTGATGAGGGCGAGCAGAAACAGCAGCTGCTCAAAACCTCCGCGCGCCGCCTGAACGGAAGCCTGGGCAATCATGATTGGCCCACCGAGCTCGCTTGCTGCCACCCTGCGGGTCGCGAGGCCGTGCAGCGCATCGATCACCGAACCGGCCATCCGCCACGTCGCCTGCCAGCCGGACTTTACCGCGTCCGGAAATGCAATCGGTTTCGCAAGCTGCACCGGAAGGATGCCAATTCTTCCGACCTTGTCGACCTTCCCGGTCGACGGGTTCGTCGCGGTGTCCTCGGCCGGCGTGACACGCACCTCGCGCCGCGCTCCCTGCCGGATGATATCGAGCGTCAGCGGAACGCCGGGCGAGGCGCTCACCTTGGCAACCAGGGCTCCCCAGTCGACCGGCACGCCATCGATGGCGACGATGCTGTCGCCTCGCTGAAGACCTGCCGCCGCCCCGGGTCGGCCCGCGAAAAGGGAGTCCGCGCGTGTCGAGAGATAGGGCGTGCCGTAGTGCGCGAACATCCCCGTCATGACCACGAGTGCGAGGATGATGTTCATTGTCACACCGGCGAGAAGGATCATCAGCCGCGCCGAAAGCGGCTTTGATTCGAACCAGCGGTTTTCCGGTATCGGCTTCGGCCCGAAGGGAATCATCGCCTCTGGATCGAGGGGCTCTCCACCAGGCGCGATGTGCGTTGCCGAATTCTCGCTGCCACCCTCGAGGAACGCTGTCGCCTCGTCGTCCTTCGACGCCATCCGCACGTAGCCGCCGATGGGCAATGCGGCGAGAACGTATTCCGTCTCCCCCCATCGCTTCCGGAACAATGCCTTTCCGAAGCCGATTGAGAAACGCGGCGTGTACACACCCACGGCTTTGGCAGCAAGGAAATGTCCGAGCTCATGCACGAACACTACGATTCCGAAAACGAGGATGGGTGCGATGTAGGCCAGCATCAGAAAAGCTCCATTACCTTCTGTCGCGTCGCAGCGTCCGCCGCGAGCAGCTGCTCGCGAGTCGCGCCGGGAACGTCACCAAGCGAGTCCAGTGCGATGCCGATCGCCCTCGGAATGTCACTGAACCTGATCTTTCCAGCCAGGAAAAGCGCCACCGCCTGCTCGTTCGCAGCATTGTACACCGCAGGCGCCGCTCCGCCTCGCTTTCCGGCATCAATTCCGAGCTGAAGAGCCGGGAACCTCGCCATATCCACGGGCTCGAACGTTATGGGCGACGCAGAAACCGGGTCGAAAGGAGCAAGTCCGTCGTCTGAAAGCCGCTCAGGGTGCGTGAATGCGTAGAGGACGGGCAGCTCCATTGTCGGCACACTCATCTGCGCAACGACGCTTCCGTCGACGAACTCGACGAAGGAGTGCACGATGCTCTGCGGATGCACGACGACGTCGATTCTGTCGTACGGAATTCCGAAGAGGAAATGCGCCTCTATCACTTCGAGAGCCTTGTTCGCGAGCGTCGCGCTGTCGATCGTGATTTTTCTGCCCATTGTCCACGTGGGATGCCTGAGCGCGTCCTCGAGCGTCGCGCGGCCAAGCTGGTCCTCGCTCCACCCCCTGAACGGACCGCCGGAGGCAGTAAGAATGATCCGCCGCACATCCGACCTCGGACGACTACCGATGCACTGGAGAACCGCGCTGTGCTCGCTGTCGACAGGGACGATCTCTCCACCGCCCTCCCTGCACGCCGCCTCCGCAAGCGCACCTGCGACGACGAGCGTCTCCTTGTTCGCGAGCGCAACGCGCTTCCCGGCGCGGAGAGCAGCCAGCGTTGCGTCGAGACCCGCGGCGCCAACGACGGCGTTCAGAACGATATCAGTGCCATCGAGAGTCGAGGCGGCCACGAGGCACGCAGCTCCCGAATGCCATCCTTCACGGGCTGATTCACCCCCATCCACGAGGCCAACGTAGGCGGGCTTGAACTCGTCCTGCTGTTCGGCAAGCAGCGCCGCATTGCTGTGTGCGGTCAGTGCAACGATCTCGAACGCACCACGCTGTCTCGATACGACACGCAGTGCCGTCGTCCCTATCGAGCCCGTGGATCCGAGAATTGCAACGCCGCGCGGTGTCATCCCGCAGCGGGAATGAGCAGCTGGCTGAGCAACATGTAGGCGACAGGAAGCACGAACAACAGACTGTCGAATCGATCCAGTATCCCACCGTGACCGGGAAGCAGGCCCGAAGAGTCCTTTACGCCTGCGTCACGCTTGAGGAGCGACTCCGCCAGATCGCCGACCTGCGCAACCACTCCCACCGCCAGGCCTGTCGCAAGAATCCCTGCTGGTGAAACCGACAACCTCGCGAACGGTTCCAGCAGCAGTGCCACATACCCCCACGCCCAGACGATCGCGAGAAGCAGTCCGCCAACCGCTCCCTCGACGGTCTTCGATGGACTCACGGAGGGTATGAGCTTGTGTCTGCCGAACATCCTGCCGAATGCGTATGCGCCGATGTCGGTTGCCCATGTCACAGTGATCGGAAACAACACGAGGACGGTACCTGCGAGCGCGCCCACGGCATAATCGTGATAGCGCAAGGGATACATGTACGTGACGAGCGACGCGTATACGATCCCTGCCAGCGTGACCGAAACGGAGACGAGTGGCTTGCGCGCCACGCCGCGAAGCCAGATCACGCTCGCCAGCAGAGCGAGAATGACCAGAACCGCTTCGGTAAGCGTCACGCGGTATACGCCGAGATAGCTCGCGTGCACGAGGAGCGGGATTGCCGCGGTTATCGCGATTCCCGCAATGTCTAGCGGCTCCGCTCCCCCCTCACGCGCCATGCGGAACAGCTCCCAGGCGCCAATCGCAGCAACAGCTCCGAGCGCGGTGGTGAAGATCCACCCGCCCGCATAGATGAGGCCGATCGTGAGCGGCGCGCCGACAAGCGCAAAGAGAATCCGTCTTGTGAGCTCGGACACGAGCTCAGACTTCCATGATCTCGGCTTCTTTTCCCTTGAGAAGGTCGTCGATTCTCGAGATGAAGTCGTCGTGCATCTTCTGAAGATCCTTCTCGGCATGCTTCACGTCGTCTTCGCTGACGTGACTCAGCTTTTTCAGCTTCTCGCGCCCTTCAGTGCGCGCGTGCCGGATACCGATGCGCGCTTCCTCGGCGAGCTTGTGGACGACCTTCACGAGCTCCTTTCGGCGCTCCTCGTTCAGCATCGGCAGCGGCACACGGATCACGCCACTCTGCGTTTGCGGATTCAGCCCCAGGTCGGAATCGCGAATCGCCCTCTCGATCACTTGAACCTGTCCCTTGTCCCACGGAGTGACCGTGAGCATCCGCGGCTCTGGAGCCGAAACGCTCGCCACCTGATTGAGTGGCATCGTCTGGCCATACACCTCGACGCGAACCGTGTCGAGGAGGCTCGTCGTCGCCTTGCCGGTACGAATCGACGCGAGCTCGCGCCTGGAGCTGTCGAGCGACTTCTCCATCGCTGTGCGTGAATCCTTGATGATCTGCGGAATCGTGCTCATTGA
>DATAIM010000078.1:0-4808 GCA_036262655.1 Gemmatimonadaceae bacterium
GTGAAAAACGCGACATCGGCAACGCAGCGCGGCACGCTGTATCTCGCGGTACGCCCGTTTCAAGTCAATCCACCCTGGCAGTTCCTCAACACTCAGGGTGGCTTCGCGCCGATCGATAGCTTGTCATATGACGGGCGTCGAGTGCGAGTGAATGGCGGCCGGACCTTGATTCCCATGACACGGCCGTCCGCCTTTGGTGCGATGTCGTTCGACCAGGGAAACCTTGTCGACCTGCTTCGCCAGTCGCGACTGCCATCCGCGCTGAAGGTCAGCGACGCACTAGGCGCCGCTTCAGGAGCACTTGCATGGCATCTCACACTGCCGCCGAAGTCCGATACCATAATCGACGTCGCGATTCCGCTCCACGATGCGGGACCTTCGTGCCTCGATGTGGGCAGCTGCGGCGCGGGCTGGACGACCAACAGCCTCTCGACAGTCGAGACGCTTTGGAACGAAAAGCTCAATCGTGTGACGCTCCAGCTCCCGCGATCGGCGTCACGGGTCGCTGCGTCTATCCGGGCAAATCTTGCGTACATCCTGATCAACCGTGACGGACCGGCGATTCAGCCCGGCTCGCGCTCATACGAGCGCTCCTGGATACGCGACGGATCACTGACCTCGACCGCGCTTCTGCGACTCGGCCAGTACGACGAAGTTCGGGACTTCATCAACTGGTACGCGGGTTTCCAGTTCGACAATGGCAAAGTCCCGTGCTGCGTGGACGCGCGCGGCGCCGATCCGGTCCCCGAGAACGACAGCCATGGGGAATTCATCTACGTCGTGGCCGAGTATTACCGTCACACCGGGGATCGGCAGGCGCTCGAGAGACTGTGGCCAAACGTGTCTCGAGCGTTCGCGTTCATGGATTCTCTCCGGCTTTCGCGAACCACCAGTGAATACCGCACCGGCGATAAGCGGGTGTTTTTCGGCCTGATGCCTCAGTCGATCAGTCACGAGGGTTATTCGGCGAAACCGATGCACTCCTACTGGGACGACTTCTTCGCGCTTCGCGGGTTCAAGGACGCAGCTGAGATCGCACGATTGCTGGGTAAAGCGGAGGCGTTTCACTACGCCGATGTCCGCGATCAGTTCCGGCGCGATTTCTACGCATCGATACGTCTGTCGATGACCCGCCACGGGATCGACTACATACCCGGCGCCGCAGAGCTGGGCGATTTCGATGCGACGTCGACCACCATCGCTCTCAACCCGTCCGATGAGCTTGCAAACCTTCCGCAGCCGGCGCTGAACCGGACGTTCCAGAAGTATTACGAGACCTTCGTCAAGCGGCGCGACAACCCGAAGTCATGGGATGGCTACACTCCCTACGAGTGGCGGGCTGTTGGAGCGCTCATCCGGCTGGGTGAAAAGAAGAAGGCGCATGAAGTGTCGGATTGGTTCCTGGGTCACCAGCGGCCGGAGGCGTGGCATCAATGGGCTGAGGTCGTCTATCGTGACCCGCTCAAGCCATCCTTTATCGGCGACATGCCGCATACATGGGTGGGGTCGGATTTCATCCGGTCGACTCTCGACATGTTTGCATTCGAGCGCGAGTCGGATTCCTCACTCGTATTGGGAGCAGGGATTCCCGGAAAATGGCTGACAGGTGGCGAGAGTGTCGGAATCCAGGGCCTCTCCACCCATTACGGGCCCTTGAGTTACGGAATCCGGCAGAAAGGAGCTGAAATCGAGGTTCGAATCGAGAGCGGGACGCGAATCCCGCCCGGCGGCATCGTGGTGCGATCGCCCCATGACCGCGAGCCGTCTCAGGTCCGACTCGACGGAAAACTGATCAATCAGGGAGACCGTGACGTGATTGTGAGACGGCTTCCCGCGATCGTCACGTTCCGGTACTGATGTCGTGAGTCGCGTCGCTTGCGGGTTATCCCAGAATCGCGCCGTTCGTCCGGATCACATCAGCGTAGTAGTGGCCGCTCGCCTTGATCGTTCGCTCCTGCGTCTCGTAGTCCACGTGGACTATGCCAAAACGCTTCGAGTATCCGTGGCTCCACTCGAAGTTGTCGAGCAGCGACCAGGCGAAGTATCCGAGGAGCGGCACTCCCTGAGCCATCGCACTCCGAGCTGCCTCGAGATGGCTGCGAAGATAGGCGACGCGGAGCGGGTCATCGACTCGCCCTTCGATTGCCTTTGGCGGATCGTAGAACGCCGCCCCGTTCTCCGTTATGTAGAGAGGAACAGGACCGTAGCGCTCTTTGATCCAGACCAGCGCGCGCGTCAGAGCCTCGGGGTAAACCTCCCAGCCGGTTTGCGTGTAGGTGTGATTCGGCTGCATGACGCGCATCGATCGTTCCGGAAAACAATGCTCGTCGTTCCGGTTCACGCTGCGTGTGTAGTAGTTGATACCGAGGAAGTCGATCTTCTCGCGCACGAGCTCCATGTCGTCGGCAGGCCATTCCTGCCACGCATCACCGAAGATCTCGCGCATCTCCGGCGGGTGAGATCCAAGCAGGAGAGGATCCAGGTACTGCCGGTTCATGTACGCGTCGCCGCGCGCGGTGGCCGCAACATCCTCCGGCGATTCGGATTCGGGGTACCTCGGCTCGAGGTTGACGACGATGCCTATCTTCCCCTTCGCCGCGCGGCTGTCACGAAACGCCTGTACGCCACGGCCATGCGCGCGAAGAACATTGCGCGAAACGATCGCGGCTTCGTAGATGTTGCGATGCCCCGGCGCGAGCTTCCCGTGCATGTACCCGCCATCCATGATCACCCACGGCTCGTTGACTGTCGCCCACATCGGGATTCGGTCGCCGAGCTTGCCGAACATCAGTGCGGAGTAGTCGGCGAACCAGTCGGCGATGTCCGGATTGAGCCACCCGCCGCGGTCATCCAGCGCGGCCGGAAGATCCCAGTGAAACAGTGTCGCGTTTGGCGCGATTCCGCGCTCCAGCAGACAATCGACAAGTCGGGAGTAGAAATCGACTCCGGCGTCGTTCACGATTCCTGTTCCGTTCGGCAGGACGCGACTCCACGAGATGCTGAATCTGTAGGCGTTCACACCGAGCCTGGCCATCAGATCGACATCGGACGCATAGCGCCGGTAATGATCGCACGCGACGTCGCCCGTATCTCCGTCGGTCACCATCCCTGGCGTATGCGCAAAACGGTGCCAGTTGCTGGCTCCGGCGCCATCAGCGAGCGGAGATCCTTCTATCTGATACGCAGAGGTTGCAGTACCCCAGAGAAATCCTTCGGGAAAGATCAGCGAATCACTCATGCAGCCGAGGTGCGATGGCGCGCGTAAGACTGGAGGGCATCCGCAAAATCTATCCCGGCGCCACCGCGCACGTGGCAGTGCACGGTGTGGATCTCGATGTCGCTGACGGCGAGCTCGTCGTGCTCGTCGGCCCGTCGGGATGCGGAAAGAGCACGACGCTGCGGATGATAGCCGGACTGGAGTCCATCAGCGATGGCAGGCTTTTCATCGACGACAGAATGGTCAACGACGTGCCGCCCAAAGACCGCGACATCGCGATGGTGTTTCAGAGCTATGCGTTGTACCCCCACATGACTGTTCGTCAGAATCTTGCGTTCGCACTCAAGCTCCGCGGAACGCCCGCGACCGAGATCCACAACCGCGTGAATGGCGCGGCGGCGACACTTGGCATCGACACTTTTCTCGATCGGACTCCACGCCAGCTTTCGGGAGGTCAGCGTCAGCGCGTCGCGCTTGGGCGCGCGATCGTCCGCCAGCCGAAGGTGTTTCTGTTCGATGAGCCGCTCTCGAATCTGGACGCGCAGCTGCGAGTCCAGATGCGGCGCGAGATCGCACGGCTCCATCAGGAGCTCGGCGCAACGATGATCTACGTGACGCACGATCAGGTGGAAGCGATGACTCTCGGTGACCGGATCGTCGTAATGCACAAGGGACACGTCCAGCAGATCGACACGCCGATGCGTCTCTACGATCATCCGGCGAACAGGTTCGTTGCGGGATTCATCGGCAGCCCGGCAATGAATTTTATCACAGGTACAATCGCGGGGAGCGATCCGGTCGAATTCGTCGCATGGGAAGAGGCTTTCAAGCTGAGAATGCCGGTGGATCTGGCTGCACGTATCGCGGATCTCACGGGACGCATGGTGACGATGGGAATCCGCCCGGAGGACGTTTCGGTTGCGCCGACATCGGGCCCGCCTCTCTTCGCAGGAGAATCGACGATCGTCGATCCGCCCGTGCTCGCGCCGGCGCGCCTCGATATCGTCGAAGCACTCGGCAACGAGATATTCGTCTATGCGACAGTAGGGCCGTTTACCGTTACAGCACGCGTATCACCTCAGCCGTTGCCGCAGCCGGGTGAGCCAGTGACCCTCGCGTTCGATCTGGCCAAAGCTCACTTCTTTGATGAGGTGACCGGCGAGCGAGTCGGACAGGGATGAACTGTTCCGAGGCCCGTCTACCGGGTACCGTCGCGGGAGAGTGCCGGTAAGCCCGAGCGCTTTGGCGCATGAGACTGCAACGGCGTTGTTACCGCCGAGGGCGCCGAGGCCGCCTAGAGCTGCAAACGCTTTTGTCAAAACATCAAAAAAAATTCTGATCACGGACAGTTCCGCGACGCGCCTGACACAACCCTCTGGCACTTCTCACCGCCTCGGCGTCCCCCGCGGTTAAATAGCCGTGACATTCCCCTACGTTCTCTGCGTTCTTTGCGGCGAAAGGGGTCGGGCAGTTCTCTGGATTCGCCGCCCCTAACGGCAGTCTGCCCTCCCTTTAGACCCACTACTGTGCGAATTTCCGGCTGCGCCTCCACCGGAGCTCCAACGCTTGGCTTCACCGCTGACAGCTACAG
>DATAIM010000079.1:0-3890 GCA_036262655.1 Gemmatimonadaceae bacterium
AAACATGGACGAATTTCCACAGTGGGCTCGCGGCGAATACACGTTCCGCGCTCCGATAAAACGTGGCGATCGCGGCAAGCGAGCCAAGCTGGTTCAGGAGTGGCTGAATCTTCACAATATTCGCATCGTTGCCGACGGATCGTTCGGGGCGGCGACCGAGGCGGGACTGAAGCGTTTTCAGGAAGCCCACGGGTTGCCAGCGACAGGCTCCGTCGACGCCAATACATTCAATGAGCTCACAGCTCCGATCCGCCGGGCACTCAAGCCTATCCCGCGCGGCGAGCGATCCTTCAACCAGCTCGTGATAGCATACGCTGAACAGCATGAAAAAGAGCACCCCCGCGAAGTTGCGGGCCAGAATCGCGGGCCCTGGGTGAGGCTCTACATGAAGGGCGTCGAAGGCGAAGCGTACCCGTGGTGCGCCGGGTTCGTTTCGTTCATCGTGAAGCAGGCCGCCACCACCTTTGATTCCAAGCTCGAGATTCCCTACACCGTTTCCTGCGATGTCATCGCCGTGGAAGGCCGGCACCGCGGGCGATTCATCGCCGAGCGGGAGATCGTGAGGATGAAAGCAAGTGTTGGCGGAGGAAGCGTGTTTCTCAATCGCCGCTCACCGAGCGACTGGGTACATACAGGTATTGTCGTTCAGTTCAACGACGAGACGATAGAAACGATAGAAGGGAATACCAACGATACCGGGAGCAGGGAAGGTTTCGAGGTCGTGCGTCGTATCCGCGGATACAGGAGCAAGGATTTCGTCAGGCTGGATTGATGCCCGCGTGATTGCCAGCGAGGAACTCCTTTTGTCAGGACTTTCCCCAGCCGGGTAATCGACTCGCCTGGTCTACCCAACGCTTGAATCGAGCGATGTCCAGCTGATCGTTCTGGCGAATATCGAGGTAGCGAACGTTTTTGTGTTTCGAGTGGCCGGGCGGAACCGGGCGTAATGACACGCCGTCGAAGAAAGTGACCTTGATGTAGTTCGTGAAGCAATGAAAGCTGACGAACCAGCCCTTTCCCTTCATCCCGTAGAAGGGCGAGTTCCACTTTACCGCTTTGCGGACATCGGGAACCGTGCTCACTATCAGGGCGTCGAGCTGGCGCCCGACGTCGCGTTTCCAGCCCGGCATCGCCGCAATGTAGTCCTGCACGGCGTCATCGCCCTCGGCTTTCGGAATCTGAGGATTGCCCCCGGCGAGGAGCTTCGGCTTCTCGTCGACGCGCCGAGCTGCCGATTTTGTCGCGCCGTTCGCCGACTTCGCTGTCTTCGCTGCCATCGTACGGACCCCTGGTTTCAGTGGACGCAACGCAGCGTCTCCTAGAACAACCGCTCGCTCGGTGGAATGATGCCCCTCAACCGCAGATAGACCGCTACCTGACCGCGGTGGTGCGCGTGGTGCTCCATTGCCTTCGCAAGAAGCAGCGACCGCGGCATACGCATCCGGAAAAAAGCTGCCTCCTCATCGAGCGCTGCCGGATCGAGCTGGCGTACGCCGTCGATCATGAAGTCGTAGCTATCGAGGACGAATGTGCGGAACGCGTCCGGGTCACGATTCAGCTTCTCATCTTTCTCTACATCCGCACTGGAACGTGCAATTGGATTTGGCCGGTCGGTCGCGCTCGAGGCAAAGGCGTATTGCGTCGACGCAAGATGCAGAAACTGTTCGGCTAAACTCCGCGAGCCCTCGGCTGGGCGGAAGGTCAGGTGATCGGCGGTAATCGCGTCGAGATAATCCCGCGTGCCGGCCTTGGCACGTTCCCATTCGGCAGCAAGTGTGGCAATGCGATCCATGTCAGTACGGGAGAAATGGATGATACGACATGTCAGAGGGAATTGAACTCGAGGCGAACACGGACGACATTGCCTTGACCCTTTCCGCCGCGAAATTTTTTGGGCACGGCGAGTAGCGTCCGTCCATCCTTCCCGCGCCACACACTCGTCGCCCACGTGTGACCGTCGACGGTCGCCTTGACAGGCGTACGTCCCCACGGACGGGTTACGGGAGGCGCGTACTTGTCGGGAACGGGGGCGAATACCCAGGCACCGTTCCCTGGATACTGCCACAGCCTGGCGACAAACTCGGCCTGATACCGTGCCGTCATAATTGGATGTGTTTCAATTGCTGGCGTCACCTGAAGGGGGAAGCGAACAGTACGCGCGCACCTTCTGCACGACTGATCCCGGGGAAGGATATAGAAGCGCGGGTGTGTCCACGACATCCTGCCCGTCGACCGTCACGCGCAACTCTCCGAGAGCGCCGCGCTGGCGATGCACGAAAAGTGCGGGATCGGATGCAAGCTGCGCCGCCACACGGGCGGCGATGAAAGCTTTGCCGGGTCAAACCAGGCAGTAGTAGATCTCGACCTTGCGCATCATTCCTCCTGCATGGAAAGTCCAGGGTAGTCATTGTCGGGCATGGTCACTGGCCTGCGGGTGGTTGCCAGAGCTCTACCTTGTTCCCTTCCGGGTCGATGACCCACCCAAACTTTCCATACTCCGAATCATCGACTTTATCGAGAACGTTACAACCTTCTTCGCGTAAAACTCTGACCAGCGCGTGGAGATCGTCCACCCTGTAGTTAATCATGAAGTTTGCAGTACCTGGCGCAAACTGGTCCGTCTCTGCCGAAGCAATCGACCAGATCGTTGTTCCAGCGGCCGGCTTACCTTCACCATCGGTCCAGGTGAAAGCGGTGCCACCCCAATCCTGCACATCGATTCCCAGGTGCCGCTTATACCAGGCCTGCAGGGCAGGAGCATCTTTCGCTTTGAAGAAGATGCCCCCGATGCCGGTAACTCGCTTCATTAAACCTCCAGGTGTGTCGGTTGTCGAATGATGCCCCATCGGTATTAGGTGACTGTGCCGCCGTACGAGGGGAGCAGCCTGCGGCCAGCAGTGCCAGCAGCGTAGCCAGGGACGCGATGCGTCTAGACAAGCGGTTTCAGGACCCCGCGCCCGTAGGCTATGAACGCCATGAGAAGTCCCAGGCCAGCGCTCATGATGATGGACGGGGTCTCGCCATGCTTGAGGTGCACTCCGATGAACACCAGACTTTCGAGCGCCAGCACTATGGCAGCGACGACGGTGAGCGTCGCGCGCCAGTGGAGTGCGCCGGGAACGATTAATCCGATGACACAAACGAGCTCAACAATTCCCAGAGCCATCCACGCCTCACGCGGCAATGCGCCGAAGGACGGGACGTCGCCACTGATCTTGTCGAACATGAAGACCTTCATCACCCCCGACGCACCGTACACGATCGCGGCGAGCACCTGCAGGATCCACAACAACGTGTTCATCGTGTGCATTCTCCAGTTTGTAAGTATCGCACGTCAGCGGGAGTGATGAGAAGCTGCGCCCCTCCGGATCCCACTAGTAAATGTCTCTCATATTCCTCTTTCTACTCTGTGCCAGCTATGGCAGCTCGGGGCCAGAACGCCAAAGCGTGAGATAGCGCTCGAGCTCTATCGCTTTGGGCTCCCCACGAATGAACACCTTCGCGCGCAGCACGTATTCACCGTTGGCGATCTCCTTCAGCAGGAACTTCGTTCGTCTGTCACGTGCCGTTCGAACACGCACATCTTCAGGATACGCGGGATCCAGCGTATACTCGATGCGCTCGATCGAATCGAGAAGCTCAGGATGCTCGGCGTCTACGACGACTCGAATATCGTAGTGATCGAGCTGAACCCCGGTACGCTCTCGGAATTCCTGTTGCTTTTCCGGCCGCAGGAACGATATGTGGTTCAGAAAGAAACCGCGGCCGACTTCCCTGGTGCGACCCGCGGTCGAATTCTGCTCTGAAGCCGTAGCGGGCGCGGTTGTCTGCTTCACCGCAGCTTCTATCCCCCGGACGACGTCTCGCCACGCCTGATTCCTGTCCTTCCA
>DATAIM010000080.1:0-4908 GCA_036262655.1 Gemmatimonadaceae bacterium
AAATAGAGGAAAGAATGGGAAAAGCGAAATTCGAGCGGACGAAGCCGCACGTGAACGTTGGGACGATCGGCCACGTCGATCATGGGAAGACGACTCTTACGGCTGCGATCACTGCGATCCAGGCGAAGAAGGGGCTCGCCCAGACGGTCGCCTTCGACCAGATCGACAAGGCGCCCGAGGAAAGGGAAAGAGGCATCACGATCGCGACCGCTCACGTCGAGTACGAGAGTGAGAAGCGGCACTATGCGCACGTCGACTGCCCGGGACACGCCGACTACGTGAAGAACATGATCACGGGTGCGGCCCAGATGGACGGTGCCATTCTCGTGGTGTCGGCGGCCGACGGCCCGATGCCCCAGACGCGAGAGCACATCCTTCTCGCCAAGCAGGTGAACGTGCCCTACATCATCGTGTTCATGAACAAGGTGGACATGGTGGACGATCCCGAATTGCTGGAGCTGGTCGAGCTCGAGGTGCGTGAGCTTCTTTCCTCCTACGGGTTCCCCGGGGACGACACGCCGATCATCAAGGGATCGGCACTCAAGGCCCTGGAGAGCGGCGACCCCAACAGTGAGTGGGGTGCCAAGATCACCGAGCTGATGGAGGCCCTGGACAACTATATCCCGCAGCCCGAGCGTGAGACGGACAAGCCCTTTATCATGCCGGTCGAGGACGTGTTCTCGATCACGGGGCGCGGCACGGTTGCGACGGGGAGGATCGAGCGCGGTATCGTCAAGGTTGGCGAGGAAGTGTCCTTGATCGGCTTCAACGCCGACAAGAAGACGGTGGTCACCGGGGTCGAGATGTTCCGGAAGCTGCTGGACGAGGGGAGAGCGGGGGACAACGTCGGTCTTCTCCTGAGAGGAATCGGGAAGGAGGAGATCGAGCGCGGGATGGTGCTTGCCAAGACGGGTAGCATTACGCCGCACACGAACTTCCTGGCCGAGGTGTACGTGCTGACCAAGGAGGAGGGTGGTCGTCATACGCCCTTCTTCAAGGGCTATCGTCCGCAGTTCTACTTCCGGACGACAGACGTTACGGGGTCAGTGGAGCTGCCTGAGGGGATGGAGATGGTGATGCCTGGCGACAACGTTCAGATGACGATCGAGCTGATCACGCCGATCGCGATGGACGAGGGACTGAGATTCGCGATCAGGGAAGGCGGACGCACCGTCGGCGCCGGCGTCGTGACCAAGATCATCAAGTAGTCTCCTTCATTTCGCCCGAACGAAGACGGCGTCCTGCGAGGGCGCCGTTTTTTTTTGGATCGTTCGGGCAGGACGCACATCTCGGCTGCGCCCTGAGTAGCTATTTGATGGCTGACGCGATCCCTTTGGCAGACGTCAGTCGGGCGGGGCGTCGGTTCGGTAGAGCTTTGCCATTTCAGACCGGCCCCAGAGCTGATAAAGAACTGCGAGCCGCGCCGAAAAAAGATGTTGATACGCTGCTCGCCCCGCCTTCCTGCTGATTTCCAGTCCTTTCCGAAGAGTGCGCTCAGCGTCGCTGAACTTCCGGCGCCTTGTCAGCGCGTCCGCGTGCGCTGCGGCGGCATCGAGTACGTATACCCAGTTGCCCTCGCGAAGGCTGGACTGGTACGCCTCGCCTGAGATCGAGTCGGCGAGCGCCAACTGTCCAGCCCCGAGCTTGGAGTAGGCGTATTCGATCTGCACTCGCTCTTTGAGAACGCCGATGACCTCCGGCTTCCCGTTGATGATCGTCATCGCCCTGTCGATGAAAGCTCGCGACGCGGCAGTGTCGGAACGGGCCCTGGCTAGCGCAGAGCGCAGCGCAAGCAGGTTTGCGACAGGCGAGCTGCTGCGGCCGGCGGCGTGCTCGGCCACTTTGATTGCTTCCTGCGTCAGCGACTCTCCAAGCGCGAGGTTGCCGCTCATGATCTCGCCACGCGCCGCATACCAGAGTATGTCGCTCTTCTCGATCACGTCCCCGGGAATTGCCTGTACCATCGCGAGGCTCCTGCGATAGCTATCCACCGTCTTCCGTTGTGGCGAGCCGAGTGCTTCGCCGATTGCGGCGTGGTCATCGATAGCCAGTGCGTATTCAATCACTGGAACGGGTCGAAGCTGCGCGTAGACCGCGACGGCGCGCTCCATCGTGGAGCGGGCTTCTTTGTAAGAACCGGCCAGCGCCTGCAGCAAGGCGACCTGCCGGAGTGAACGCGCGTAGTCTATGGTTGTGGTCTCTCCAACCTCCTCGAGAATTCTGAGGCCAGCGCGGGCCGCTGTCGGGGCGGACGGATCGCCCCGCTTGATGTGAATCAATGCCAGTCCTTGAAACGCTCTCGCGCGCTGGAGGCGCGCCGAACGCGATCCGTCGAGATTCGCAGACTGAGCCAGGTGGAACTGCTTTTCAGCGGCGGCCCAGCGCTCCTGAGTGAGGAATGCGCGCCCGAGTGCGAGATGAATTTCTGCACGTGAGCGCCGGTCATCCTTGAACTCGTCCGGTAGCCGTGCGGCTGCTGAATCCAGAAGATCGGAGACGCTGGCCGAGGGGCCGAGTCTGGGACTTCCGCTCGCTGCGCTGAGATCGGCGGCGCCGATGACCTTCTGCAGAAAGCTGGAGACCGAAGCTGCATGGGCTGCTTCAAGCCGCGCTTGTCGCGCCTCCCACAGTGTACCCACAGCACCCGCACCCAGCGAGACCGCAGCGAAAGCGGATACCGCAACCAGAGCGCGTTGGCGCTTCACGAACTTGCTCATGCGATAGCCGATGCTGTCAGGCACTGCGAGTACGGGAAGGTGCTCGAGATACCTCTCGAGATCGGTGCAGAATTCCCGCGGCGTGGAGTACCGGCGAGCGGCCTCTTTCCTGAGCGACGTCATCAGAATGGCGTCCAGATCTCCGCGGAGCATGCGACGGAGTTTTTCGCGCGACTCTGCACGCATCGATTCTGCAGCCTCAGAAGATGCCGCCACGCTCGGAAGCGGCGGTTTGGCACCGACCAGAGTCGAGATCGCCCGGTCGAGAGAAAGGTCAGTGAAGTCGAGCGGAAGCACGCCAGTGAGCAGCTTGTAAAGCACGACTCCAAGAGAGTAGACGTCAGCCGCTGTCGTTATCGGCTCACCCCTTACCTGCTCCGGGCTCGCGTAGCTCACAGTGAGTGGAGTGCCAATCTCGGTGGTGACATGCGGACCCTCGGGGTCGAGGACTTTCGCAATCCCGAAATCAACGAGCTTCACCACGCCGTCCGCAGTGACGAGAATGTTTGCGGGCTTGATATCTCGATGAACGACGAGCTGCTGGTGAGCGTATTGCACCGCGGTGATGACCTGCAGAAACAGCTCTATTCTGGCGCGCACCGTGAGCTTGCGATCGTTGCAATACCTGTCGATCGGAACGCCTTCCACGTACTCCAGAACAAAGTAGGGGAGGCCATCTTCAGTGATGGCGCCGTCGTAGAGCGCGGCGATATTGGCATGCTGGAGGCCGGCAAGGATGCGCCGCTCCTCATGAAACCGGAGCCTGATGCCTTCAGTGCCTGCGCCGATCCGAAGCGTCTTGATTGCAACTCGCTGGTCGAATTGCGCGTCTTCGCGGATAGCCTCATAAACAGCGCCCATCCCGCCGCTTCCGATCTCTCGAACGATGCGGAACGCACCAAGCTTACGGCCGACAAGTGTCGGGGCCGGCGCGATGGGTTCGAGGCCGAAAGCATCGCCAGTCATCGCGAGCGATCTGTCGAGAGGCCCATCGGTTCTGTCGTGTGCGGCAAGCATGGCAACGACCCGGCGCCTGATTGCTTCGTCTAGTTCGGAGCTGAGCGCGCGTTCTCTCTCCGCAACGCCCGCTTCGAAAGTCGAGGCGAACAGGTCCTTGACCCGCTCCCAGTCGGTAGCGTTCTCGATCATCAATGTGTAACGCGTAAATACAGAGCGATATGTCTCAGCTTGTCAGCTCCGAGTGCAGCCATGCACGCGCTATCGACCAGTCACGTTTCACTGTTGCGGGCGATACATCGAGCACCTCGGCCGTTTCCTCGACGCTCAATCCGCCAAAGAATCGCATCTCCACGATCCGCGCCTGCCTCGGTTCCATACGCTCGAGAACCTCGAGAGCCTCGTGCAGCCTGAGAATCTCGGCCGAACTGCCCGTCGGAACGTGAAGGCCCTGCTCGAGTGTTACCACCTGATTGCTGCCACGCTTTGCGGCGGCGTTCCTGCGCGCGTGATCGACAATCAGGCGCCGCATCAGCATCGAAGCCGTCGCAAAAAAATGCGCTCGGCTGATCCAACCCGGATTGCGCTGGTCGAGGAGTGTGAAATACAGCTCGTGCACCAGCGCAGTGGGCTGGAGTGTGGCCGATGCGCGCTCGCGACTCAGGTGCGCAGCGGCGATGCTTCGCAACCGATCGTAAACCATGGGGATCAGCGCATCCATGGCATCGCTTCGCCCGGACTGGATAGCGGCGAGGAACCGGGTTATCTCCTCATTCTCTGCAGCCAGCGGACACCTTCGCGAGGGAGGGCGTCAATAATTGGCGGCTGGTCATAGTGAGTCAAGCAACAGACCAGAATGAAGTGACCGTCCCGGAGGCCTCTTCTGTAGACGGACATACCCCGCATCGGTGACTAACGTTGGCCGTTGACCCACTCGCAGGTCGAGAAAGGAGAGGTGACGCTTTTCTGGCTCGTCGTAGCAGTAACAAACCTGGCGCCGGGAGGCAACGCGCTGACTTCGATCTGCCAGCGACCTGTTAAAGGGTTGACCGGAACATAACCGAGCGGAATCGCTCCTTGCGGACCGGGGTCGCAAGTCGGCGAACCGTATACGTCCACTCGTGCACTGATCGAGGAGCTCCCGGCGAACCCGATAACCCGGCCCGCGATGGTGGCAACCCCATCTCGAGCCGCGGCGGAGTCGACCGTGGGTATGGTGGGGATGCGGGCCGTG
>DATAIM010000081.1:0-3799 GCA_036262655.1 Gemmatimonadaceae bacterium
AACACCATTTACGGTCGATGCCGGCTCGTTCCAGAGTCCCAGGACGAACACACGATCAGGCAAGCGCTGGCTCGGCAACTTTGGATCGACGATGAATGCGCCCGAAAGCTGGCTTTCTTCCGGGCCGCGATCGTCGAGGCCGTGGTCTTTTGTTGTGCCCCAGTAGTAGTACGTTCCGGGCGCGCCCGCCTCGAACGTGATTGTAGTATCGCGCCCAGGCGCGATGACGATTCCATCGCTGGCTACCAATGGCCGCGTGCCAAGTCCGAGCACCCGCGCCGGCAGTGCGAGCTTGTTACGCAACGTAGCGCGCACCCGCGTTCCTTCAGGAACCCTGATGAGCGGGCCGGGAGTAGAGGGAGCGTGCCCCGCTTCAGCGAAGGCCTGAACCTCTACGCTTGCACCATTGTCTGCCTCGGGATACCAGCGTCCATTCCGAACCTCGAGGGTAACGGTGAGGAGCCCGTTCTCGAGCGCTCCGGCCGGAGTGCGGTTGTCGTTTGCGGCAATTCGAGCAACAGCGGGTGACTGCGCTGCGCTGTTGGTTGCGAGAAGGAAAAACGCGAGGACCTGAGGAAGATTCCGGCGCATAAACCCGGGAGTTCAGAGGCACCTAGAATGCTCCTTTCGTGGCAGGAGTCAAGGGCCTAAGCTACAACCCACGCCCTCAAAGGGTTTGCTGCCCTCCGCGTACCCGCGCGGTGCGGCCGTTCCACCAATGTTGAGCTACATTATCGGCCCCCACCTCCGGACTCTCATGCTCAAGAATTTTCGGTATCCATCTCTGTTCGCTGTCGTATCTATAGTAGTGATTGCGGCGACCGTCTCAGGCAGCCGGTTTGCCGCCAAACCTTCCCGCTACGTCTACGTGTGGGCCGGGACTGGTGGCAAGAAGACAACGGGTATCAGCAGCCTCGTTGTCATCGACGCTGATCCGAAGAGCGCGAAATACGGCACCGTGATCGAGGCGGTCACGGTGGATAGTGCGGGCAGTAGTCCCCACCACACCGAGTTCGAGCTGCCCAGAAGCGGACCATACTTCGTGAGCGACTACGGGGCCAGCAAGGCCTTCATGATAGACTTCTCGAATCCCGCAAAGCCCCGGTCCGCGGGCCAGACGGCTCCGCCTCCCACGGGGCACATGATGCATTCGTTTGCACGCACGCCTCAAGGCAATGTGCTGGCGACGGTGCAGCACGGCGACATGAGCGTAGAGGGACATCCGGGTGGACTCGTCGAGCTGAACGGGGCGGGGAAGGTCGTGCGTTATGCGAGCTCACAGGATCCAGCATTTCCCGGCGCTCACATCCGAACTTATGCTGTGACGACTCTCCCGAAGATCGACAGGATCGTGACCACCAGCAGCCCGATGGATGACGAGGTGACTGCTGATGTGGTCCAGGTGTGGCGCATGTCGGATCTCAAGCTGTTGAAGACCATGCCGGTACCTCAGATCGCCGGAGACTCAACCCACAGGTACCCGTTCGAGGTACGAACTCTCGCCGACGGAAAGACCGTGATGCTCAACACATACTACTGCGGATTCTTCACCATCACCGGCATCGAGAAGGACCCGAAGGTCGAGAGAGTGATGACACTGCCGCAACCCGGAAACATCGGATGCGCGGTGCCGATCATCGCCGGGAAGTTCATGCTGATGCCGATTGCATATGGGCACCGCTATGCGACAATCGACATCTCGAATCCTGCGCGTCCTGTCGAGGTGTCATCAGTTGCGATGGATTCCACTTTCTTTCCTCACTGGATTGCGCGTGATCCAAACAGCGACCGCATCATCGTCACCGACCAGGGCGACGGACCGCCAATGGTGATGCTTGGCCGATTCGACGCGAAGACGGGCAAGCTCACCTGGGATGAGCGATTCAAGGATCCGGGCGCGTCCAAGCCGGGTGTGAGTTTCCTCAATGTGAACTGGCCGAACGGAGTGAAGGGAAAGGCAACGCCGCATGGAGCGGTCTTCGTGCCCTAGAGCACTGAAGACATGACGCAGCGCGCCGCGCGTCCGCAGAATCTGCCATCGCGCTGTTCGGGAACGGCGAAGTGGTGTCGGTCGAGATGAAGGATGGAAAGGCCGCGGCGCTGTCGTTTGGAGGGAATCAGTACAAGCGCGTGAACTGAGTCGAGTACCCTGCGTCGATCCCTTACGTCAGCTTCATCTGGTCAGCCGCCGTAAGGGATCCGCACTCCCGGATTGTTCGACGGGAAATCACGCGAGTTGCGGGTGACGAGCAACAGGCCCAGGTGCTGCGCTGTTGCCCAGATGATTGCGTCGGGCAGTCGGATTCTGTTACGGCGCCGGATCTCCACGGCTCGTTCGGCAATGCCTTCGTCGACTGGATGAACGCTGAAGCGGCGAAGGAATTCCCGAATCTCCACTTCCTCCTCTCCTTCCGCCGCACCGACCAGCACTTCCATCCATGAGACAAGGCTGATGTAAATCGCATCGAATGCCTCGAGCTCGCGACGCGCGTCGTCGGAGCCGTTCAGGTAGTCGATCAGGATGTTGGTGTCGACGACGGCGTTCAACGATTCCATTCCCCGCGAAGTGAATCCTCGTACGCGAGGGGGTCGATGTTCTTTCCTTTCCAGATGCCGAACGCGGCATCCGCCCTGTGCCCGACCCGCTTCTCGAGGTACTCGGCCATCGCGCGTCTGATCGCCTCCGCACGCGAGATCTTTTGCTTTTTCGCTAGCTCCGAGATCTGATCGAGGAGATTTTCCGGAATATCGATGATCGTCCGCATCGTGATAACATATCACGATATCAGATATCGCACCATGCTGGTTGACGGCGTTTGTACACTTGCGGGCCGTGAGCGGGCCTTAAACTGGGTCCCGAGGCATATTGACAGTTAACAGTATCACTGTTAAATTAGCTCTCAATGTGGAACTCGCCCGATCCCGAATCCATCGATCTCCTCGAGCTAAGCGATAGATCGAAAGTCAGCCCGCGTACTATCAGATACTACATCCAGCAAGGGCTGCTTCCCGCCCCTGAGGCCCGGGGCCCGGGTGCGCATTACGGCGGCGAGCATCTGGACAGGCTCCGGCTGATCAGGCGACTTCAGCAGGAACACCTCCCGCTGTCGGAGATACGCCGGCGGATAGAGAAACTTTCACCGGAGGAACTGAGGCAAATCCTGGAGACGCCGCCGGAGCCCGAGCCGCCGAGTGCGAGCGAATACGTAAGGCGGGTTCTGTCAGAAGGTGCTGCTACTGTAAAGGCAGCGGCGCCGCTGCTTTCCGCGAGGCCTGCGCCGCCGACGCGATCGTATCCGGGCGCTGCGACCAGCGGGATGCACCGGCCTGCACAGTCCAGCCGATCGCAGTGGGAACGCTTCAATCTTGCGCCCGACGTCGAGCTCCACGTGCGGAGGCCGGGGTCGCGAGAGGACCAGAGAAAAATCGAGCGGATACTCGAAGCCGCCCGCGAGATCTTCAGGGAGGATTTGCCATGACGCTTTCCATCAGGACAGACAGGCGGCTCATCCGGGCGCAGGCACGCAGCAATCGTTATCTGCTCGCGAGCTTCACCGCGCCACAGGCTCCGCGGCGCGAACACCACCGGCCGGTCAATGTTGCGTTCGTGCTCGACCGCTCGGGATCGATGTCGGGAGAGAACAAGTTCAATCTGGCGCGGCAGGCGGTCGAGCAGTCGCTGAGGATGCTTCGCCCCGAGGATCGCTTCTCGGTGGTCGTGTACGACGATCAGGTCGACGTGCTCGCGAGATCCACCCATGCGACGCCGGCAGCAATCAGGGAAGCGCTCGATGCGTTG
>DATAIM010000082.1:0-2703 GCA_036262655.1 Gemmatimonadaceae bacterium
GCGTCCGAAGGTCGGTTGCGAGCCGCTGTGTGTCTCCGCCCTGCATGTCGTTCCCCGCCATCAGCGGCGCCGAAGAATGCGAGCCGAACCCGGCGAAATACTGGAAGTGCGTCTGCGCGAGTGCTGCAGCATAGCTCACAGCTTCCTCGGGCGAGATCGTGCCGTTCGTTTCGACAGTGAGCGTCAGGCGGTCGTAATCCGTACGCTGGCCAACGCGGGTTTCGGCGACAGCGAAATTGGCGCGGCGAACTGGATTATAAATCGAATCGATGCGCACGACATCAACGGGCAGGCTCTTGTCGATGGCATGCTGGTCGGCCTCGACGTACCCACGACCCTTGTTCACGTAGAGCTCGACGTTGATGTCGCGATCGTCCTGCAGAGTGAACAGGTGGTGATTCCGATCGAGGATCGTCACGCCCGGGTCGGCCTGAATGTCACCCGACGTCACGGCGCCAGCCTCGCGCTTCATGATTCGGAGAATTGCCTCTTCCTTTCCCTCGTCGAGCGCGAGCGTCAGATTCTTGAGGTTTCCGATTATCTGGTGGACGTCCTCGACCACTCCGAGAATCGTCTGGTGCTCGTGCAGCACGCCGTCGATGCGAATGCCCCAGACCGCGGATCCGCGGAGGGAGGACAGAAGCATCCGGCGCATTGCGTTGCCGAGAGTGTGGCCGAACCCGCGCTCCAGCGGCTGGAGCCGGAACTCGGCTGCATTTGGATTATCGTCGCGCTTGGTTGCTTCAACCAGCTGCGGACGGACAAGTCCCTTGAGATCGATTGCGTTTGCCATTTTGAATAATTCCTCAACGTCCCACCCCGCCCGTGACGCGCGGTGAGCCCGTAACGGATGTCACGGATCCGTACAACTCTGATTTCGAAAGCTTACAGCGAACCGCTAACGCCGGCGGCTAGTCGCCAGACTAGCGCTGGTTATCTGTTATCCGCTATTAGCGCTGTGCCGCGGGAACCAACTCCTTACTTCGAGTAGAGCTCGACTACCAGCTGCTCCTGGGCGGCGATCGGAATGTTTGGCCGCGTTGGACGCTCGAGCATCCTGCCACTGAACGTGTCCTTGTCGACCGCGATCCACGAGAGTGGAGCGCCCCGACTGGACTGATCCATCGCAACCATGATCGACGCCTGCTCGCGCGACTTCATTCTCACCCGAACTTCCTCTCCCGGAGCAACGATGAAGCTTGGAATGTCGACCGGCTTCTGGTTGATCTCGACGTGACGATGACGGATCAGCTGGCGCGCAGCCTTGCGGCTGGACGCAAAGCCCATCCGGTAGATCACGTTGTCGAGCCGGCTCTCGAGGGCAGCGAGAAGGTTGTGACCCGTAATTCCGGGCATCGTCGCCACGCGCTCGAAGGTGTTCCGGAACTGCTTCTCGCTCACTCCATAGATGCGCTTGATCTTCTGCTTCTCGCGGAGCTGCTTCGAGTACTCCGACATCTTCCGGCGGCGCGCCGTCGATGCACCGTGTTGTCCCGGCGGGGTCGGACGGCGCTCAACCGGACACTTCTCGGTGAAGCACTTGGTGCCCTTGAGGAACAGCTTGGTTCCCTCGCGGCGGCACTGACGGCAGCTTGGTCCCGTATAGCGCATCGGTCAGACTCTCCGGCGCTTGGGGGGACGGCAGCCGTTGTGCGGAATCGGCGTGACATCCTTGATCGACTTCACCTGGAGTCCTGCGGCGACGAGCGCCTGAATGGCCGATTCGCGTCCTGATCCCGGACCCTGCACGCGAACGTGCACGCGGCGAACGCCAAGTGTTACGGCTTCGCGGCCTGCCTGCTCTCCGGCGACAGTCGCGGCGAAGGGCGTGGACTTCTTGGAGCCCTTGAAACCGGCTTTCCCCGACGAGCCCCAGGAGATGGTATTCCCGTGCTGGTCGGTGATGGTTATCGTCGTGTTGTTGAAGGTCGCGCTGACGTGAGCGACGCCCTCGGCCTCGATGATTCTTTTGGTCTTCTTTCCGGTAGCCATTTACTTCGTAACCTTCTTCTTGCCCGCGATCGCGCGGCGCGGCCCTTTCTTGGTGCGGGCGTTGGTATGAGTGCGCTGACCACGAACGGGGAGACCGCGACGGTGACGATTGCCGCGATAAGAGCCGATGTCCATGAGGCGCTTGATGTTCATCGCGACTTCGGTGCGCAGTGCGCCCTCGACGCGGAAATCTTTCTCGATTGCCTGGCGAAGGCGGTTGGTGTCCGCGTCATTCAGATCGCGAACGCGCTGCTCGGAATTGACACCTGTTTCCTTGAGGATTCGCTGCGCTGTGGCGCGGCCGATTCCGAAAATGTAGGTGAGTCCGATCTCGAGTTTCTTTTCGCGCGGAAGATCCACGCCGGCGATACGTGCCATTGATTATCAGCCCTGCCGCTGCTTGTGCTTGGGGTTTCTCGAGCAGATGATGCGAACGACGCCCTGGCGCTTGATCACCTTGCAGTGCTCACAGATCGGCTTGACGCTGCTGCGTACTTTCACAAAAAGCTCCTATGGACGCGCAAAGTCCCCGCGGAATCCGCGGAGAGGGAATTCAAAGTTAGCCTTGGAAAATACCGCGAGCCGGAAACGAAGTCAACTCAAGGGGTTGCGACTGTCCAGCACGGATAGAAATGTCCCCGCTATTACACGGATAGAAATGTCACCCCGGCGGGGGTTGAATTTGCAGGTCTCGTTTTGCCTTCATTGCTT
>DATAIM010000083.1:0-14557 GCA_036262655.1 Gemmatimonadaceae bacterium
ACTTCTGCACGTTGAAGAACGAGACAATCGTCATTGGTGCGCTCTTCTGAACGGACCACTCACCGGGATCTCCGTAAAGATTCGTCAGCCGTATCAAGACAAACCCGACTGTTATCGCGAGCCCCCACCGGAGAAGCTTGCGTCGTCTCTCTTCGGCGGGCCAGTCATATACGCGCCCGAGCGCATACCCCGCCGCCATTACCCCAATCCACGGGATAAGCGGGTATAGTATGAAGACGACGGGGCTCGGCCACCCGGCGACGGGAAATGCCGCGCTCTGATGAAGCACTAGCCATAGCTTCGCGAGAGCGCCGGGTACCGGGCTACCGGGGCCCTGCCACGGAGCCACGGTCACGGAGTCGAAGAGGTTATGAACCGCGATCATTCCGATTCCGAACCACGCGATGACGCGAAGCGGCAGGTGGATGAGTGCAGCGAGGCCGATCATGCACCATCCGAGAACCCAGATGACCTGCATCACACCAAGGAATCGGTAGTCCACCTGCCAGAAGGCGACGATGCGCACCACCGTCAGCTCCAGCAGAATCAGCCAGAATCCTCGTTTGATCAAGAAAAGAGACAGCTCCTTCTTCTGCTTGCCTCGCGCGATCTGGAAATAACTGCTCGTCCCGGCGAGGAAAACGAAGACCGGCGCACAGAAGTGCGTAATCCAGCGGGTAAAGAAGAGAAGCGGATACGTCCGCGACATGTCAGTCGGATCGAACTGGTACGACGCGCTGTGCACGAAGTCGCGAGTGTGGTCGAGAATCATGATCACCATCACAAGCCCGCGCAGCAGGTCTACCGAATCGATTCTCGAACGGATCACCCCTGAAGGCGTCACCACTCAATGCCGAATGGGTCACCCGGCGGCGCACGAAGCGCGGGAGTCGGCGTCGGCAGCTCCTGTCGCTCCAGCCAGCGGTTGAAGTCACCGGCGATGGCAGCCCAGTGTGCGCGTTCCATTTCAGGGCCCGAAGCCGCGAGTGAGCGAGCTTTTCTTCTGAGCCCATCCATCCGGAACTCGACTAGCGCCCTGACCTCCGGCGCAGCTTCCTTGTCTGCCGCGAGAAGCAGCAACCTGTCGGCGACTGCTCGCTGGGAGACGCGCCGCAGTGCGGCGCTTTTCCGCGTCTCTTCTCTTGAAGCGGACCAACCAGTCGTCAACGCATCTATTGTTTCGCCGAGGGTGAGCGAATTGTTCCCTCTCGCCGAAAATTGCACCAGCCGCGCGGCGCGCTCGCGCTGAAGAATCGCATCGACGACCATCTGTGCAAGCGTGCGAGCCGCACCGAGCTCGTCGAATGCGGGCCGCGTGCGGGTGCCGAACAGCTCTACGTATGGGGCATAGGAGAAAGGCCGCGGTCCGAGAAGTGTCAGCACCGTATCAGGTATTGCGAGCTCCCCGGGCTCGAGCGCACTCATCAGCATTCTCAGCGCCTTGCGTTGTGTGGATCCATCGATCGGCTTCGTCGCCTGGAGATTGTCGCCACGTATGGCGTTGCTGTACTCCATTCCACCGATGGTTTTCGCGAGCGAATTGATCGCGAACCGGTGCATGAGGTACACCGGTACGAATCGCTCTTGAAGCAGCGCAACGGGCTCGCCGACTCTGATGTTGCGAAGTCCAAAATTCGACATCGCATGTCGGCGGACGGCCATCTGATGCTCGAGAAACTCGTTCGCCGTCGACGCGTCGTCCCACAGATTGGTTCGCGGATCCGAGGCGAACTCGGGTCGCGCATCATTGTCGGATAGAAACAGGAGCCCCTTCCGAAGACCCTCTCTGACAATCGCGGCGAGTGAATCCTGCTCGGTCTCGGGCGGAAAGATTCCGTAGCCCCAGTGAATCGCGAGCATATCGTACTCCCCTGGGCCGATATCATAGGCACTGCCGATATCGATCTTTCCGCTTTTCATTCGTACGCGCGGCGGGGGATAGTCCATCACCGAGCCACGCTCATAGGTGGACGCGATGTAATTGTGCGCGAGACCCAGTGTGTGCCCTACCTCGTGCGCGCTCACCTGGCGTACCCGCGCAAGAACGAACGCCGTGTCCGCCGCCGCGGCGTCGGCGCCCATCAGCCCGGCGTAGAGGTTGTAATCCGTGCGCGCCCGATGACTGTCCATCCGCGCCTGCGCTTTCAGTATCTCGCCCGTGCGAGGGTCGCCGAGTGATCCGCCAATCGACCAGCCTCGCTCGTTACGATTTTCCCACTGCACGACGTTGTAGCGCGCATCCATCGGGTCCACACCTTCAGGAAGGTCCTCGACCTTGAACGCGCCTTTGAGACCGGCAGCATCAAAAGCCTTTGACCACCAGCTTACTCCTTCCCGCGTTGCCGAGCGCACCGGTTCGGGAATTCCGCGGTCGATGTAGTAGACGATGGGCTTCTTTATCGTGCTGTTCGGATCGGCGGGGTTCACGCGCTCGAGCCGATGCTTCGATATCCAGCGGACTTCGAGCGCGTTCTGGATTGGCTGTGCGTAATCCTTGAAGGTGATTCCGAAGAATCCCATTCGCGGATCGAGCACGCGCGGGCGGAAGCTCGCGTCCGGCAGCTTCAGGAAAGAGATATGCTGCCGCAATGTGAACGATCTGGCGTCGGGAACAATCGAGCCCACTGTTGGCCCCGCCCTTCCCTGGGTTGCAAACGTGAGCGCCACATCTATCTCGGTGTTTTCCGGAAATGCCCTGGTGTAAGGCCGATAGACGCTCGACCGCTCGCGAGCGACCGCGTAGCTGCCCTCATTGTTCTGGCTCAGCACGCCAGCGACATCATTCCAGTCACGCATGACGAAATCGGTAGCGTCGACGAGTGTTCTGTCCCCCTGCTGCGCAATGACCGGCAACGCTCCCGGTGTACTCGGCGGAAACGACTCGGCGATGGTGCGAACGTGGGCGGGATTGTCGCGTGCCGAGCTGCGGTAGTTCCAGTTCTCGAAGACGACGAGGACCTTGTCGCCGTTCCGGTCGAAACGTGCGACAAAATTGTCGCCGCCTGCTCCGCGATCGAGCCCTATGGGATTGGAGCCGAGGCCCGTGGCAAGACCGATGAACATGAGAGCGCGCATCGAGTCGCCCGGGATTTCGAGCAGCACTTTGCCCTGTTTTGTATCGAGATAAACCGGGATAAAGCCGTCTTTTCTTTCCATTCCGGCTGTCTTTGCCTCGATCGTGGAGGCAGCCGCCAAAGCGGGCGTTGGACTTGATGGAGCTCGCCTGGTGTTTCCGGAAGCGCACCCGCCAAGCAGTGCGGCGAGCGCGATCAGCCCGTTCGTCGAAATTCGATTCATCATGGATGCAGTTGGGGGGACGGCGATTATCCCACGCGTGACGGTGTCTCGCAAGGCCCTGTTGCGGTGGAATCCAGTCCTCGGTAAGGTCAGCGGAATGTCCGTTGACGAAGTCCCAGAACCGGTTTTGGCGCCTACTCCGCAACCGCCGCGTGCCGGTATCAGCCGAAAGGGCCAGCTGCTGTTGTTCGCGGCGGGATCTGCGGCTCTCGCCTTCCTGATCATTCGCGCCAATCCCCGGCAGCTCGCCGACGATATACGGCACGCGGAATGGGCTGTCCCGGCGATCGTTGCGGTGTACGGCATCGTGTACGTGTTCAACACAGCGGCGTGGAGACTGACGATGGTGCAGCCGCCGCGCCTCTCGTTCGGGCGGGCGTACGTGGTCGGCGTCGCGGCCTTCGCCATCAACTACATGACTCCGTTCGCGAGTATCGGCGGAGAGCCCTTCAAGATCGTCGCTGCATCGCAGTGGATGGGGGCAAGCAAGGCGGCTGCTTCGGTTCTCAACTTCCGGCTGATCCACATGCAGGCGCACCTTCTGGTATTTCTGACTGGTGTCGTTCTCGCATTCGCGCTTCTCCCGCCGGGGGCTATTGCAACGCCAGTGCTGGCGCTGATGGCAGCGGCGCTCATCGCACTTGCGGCTCTTCTCTTCGCAATTCATCGAGGTGGAGCTCTCGCGCGCATCTTCGACGTTCTGGAGCGACTGCCCCTTCTGCGACAGGTCGTCGCGCGTTTTGCGAATCGGCGTGCGGCGATGGTCGAGGTCGACCGCCAGATGATCGCATTTCACAAGGCCAGTCCGGCGAGATACTACGGTGCGCTGGTCTTCGAATACGGGGCGCGTGTGTTCGCGATGCTGGAGTTCTTCATCATTGCGCGTGCAGTCGGCCACCCGGTGACATTCGGAACGGCGTTCCTAATTGGCGGGTTTTCCTCCCTCGTCGTGAATCTCTTTTTCTTCATGCCGTTCAACGTCGGGTCCAAGGAGGGAGGGCTATACATGATCTTCGCCGCTCTCGGACTGCCGGCTCGGCTCGGAGTAGCGGCTGCGGTGCTGAGCCGCTTGCGGGAGCTGACCTGGATCGCCATTGGGCTCCTGCTCGTGCTGTTGACGAGGCGGAAGGACTGAGAACCGAAAGGGGCTGAGCTGCCAGCTTCCTGGCATCGAGCTCCTGGCTGCAGAGCCAACAGCTGGTACGGAACTGAAGAAGAGCAAAGGTGCCGGACAGCTGAATTCTTCGCCCTTCAAAGCCAATGATGAGACCGGTACCACTCCCCGGTCATCCGGATCCCCTCTGGCAGCGCAATAGACGACTCGTAGTCCAAATCCAGACGGGCACGAGTGTCATCGCACGTCCATTCGGCTTGCGATAGCTCGCGGATCCGGTCCGGAGTGAGCAGTGGCTTCGCACCGGTTACGGCGCCGCGCAGCCGCTCGATGCTCGAGATTGCATTCGCGACTCCGGGAGGGACAGGAACGACTCGTGGTGGCCTGCCGACGAAACGCGCGACCTGCTCGATGATCGCTTCCCACGTGTGGATCATCCCGTCCGTCATATAATAAACACCGCGCCCCTCGGCCTCAGCCGCGCAGAGGAATCCTCTCGCGAGATCGTGAACGTGCACCAGGGAGAGGCGCTGCCCCGGTGGAGCAAGACGAAACGCAAGGCCGCGCCGCGCCAGGCGGAACGCCGCCAGGATGTCGGAATCGCGGGGACCATAAACGGCAGGAGGCCGGATTATCAGATGCGCCAGACCCGACTCCATTACGATGCGCTCCGCTATGAGCTTCGACTTGCCGTATGCACTGACTGGTGACGGCTCATCCGTCTCGTTCAGCGGCCGACGCGACGATGGCCCAGCCGCGGCAAGGCTCGAGCAGAACAGGAGGAGGGCCTGAGGAGCAGCTCGCTGCATTGCATTCACGACGTTGCGCGTCCCCTCAACGTTCACGGCGCTGTACGTCTCGTCACTGGCCGCCGACGTCACACCGGCTAAATGGAACACCACAGTGACATTGCGAACAGCGCGATCGAGATCGCCCGCCGGCGATGTAACATCACCATCGATGAGCGTGACATCGTCCGTGGGAAGCCATCGCAGCACACTCGACTTTCTGACCAGACACCGCACACGCCACCCGCCTGCCACCAGTGTCTCGACCAGATGGCTGCCTACGAATCCAGTCCCGCCCGTAACGAGTGCAACACGGGCACGTTCAGGCATCGCGTCCCGATGCGGTCGAGACATCGTACATCCGGTATGTCCGATATACATTCGCTCCCAGCTTCTCGAGCGGCCCGCGCATCATCCAGTTGTCCTCGAGAATCCATGAGAATTCGGCATTCGTGATGCCGCGCGCGGGACCGTTTCTGAGAAGCTCCAGCTCGAGGAGCTCGGCAACACCGGATCGGCGGTATTTCTCCAGCACGCCAAGAATCAGCACGCGCGCGGTGTCGATCTCTCGCGAATACCACAATGCCTTGACCAAGCCGACGGGGAAAAGACGGCCGTTCATGCGTTTCAGAGCAACGTTCAGATCGGGCAGGGCAAGCCCGAATCCAGCGATCTTCCCATCAATCTCCGCGAACACGACAAGACTCGGATCGACTACCGGCTTCAGCTGCTTTGCCATGTACGTGAGCTCTGCATCCGTCATCGGAAGGTGACCCCAGTTTTCCTGCCATGCCTCATTGTAAACCTCGCGAACGATCGCAACCTCGTCCCAGAACCGCTTCGTGTCGAGTGTGCGAACCGTGATCCTGTATCGCTCACGCAGCTTGTCCGCGAGCCGGATCATTCTTTCCGAAGGTTTCGCGTCAGCCACAAAATAGGCGAGAAGATCCTTCGCCTTCACGAAGCCATAACGCTCCACGAGCTGCTGATACCATGGCGGATTGTAGGGCATCATCACCTTCGGCGGACCGTCGAAGCCATCGACCAGCAGACCACACTCCTCGTTGAGCGAGAAGCTCGCTGGACCGCGCATCGTATCGAGGCCACGAGCGGCCAGCCAGGCGCCAGCAACGTCGAAAAGGGCACGAGCAGTGGCCTCGTCGCGCTCGGATTCGAACAGACCGAAAAAACCGACGTTCTCGTGATACCGCTCGATATGCAGATCGTTCTTCACAGCCGCGATGCGCCCCACTACCTCCGCTCCGCGCCGCGCAAGAAACAGCTCGACCGTGGCATGCTGATGGAATGGATGCCGCGAGGGATCGATCAGCTCCTGAATATCGCGCCGGAGTGGAGGAACCCAGTTTGGGTCCTCCCGGTACAGGCTGAATGGAAGCTCGACGAATTCACGTCTGTCGCGCTTCGACCTGACAGGCTCGACGCGAACTGGCCAGCGGGCAGGGCTCAGATCAGATCCATCTCGCGGCCGACGCGGCGGAACGCGTCGAGGACGAAGTCGAGCTGAGCCTCGGTATGCGTCGCCATGTACGACGTCCTGATTCTCCCCGATGTCGCGGGAACTGCCGGAGCGATTACCGGATTGGTGAAAACTCCCGCGTCCAGGAGGCGCTTCCAGAACTCGAAAGTGCGAAGCGTCCCACCGACAATTACCGGAACTATCGGCGATTCGCTGCCGAAGGTATCGAACCCCAGGGCTGACAGCTCGCGCTGCATCCGCCGCGCATTCTCCCAGAGATGCGCCCGCCTCTCCGGCTCCTGGCGCATGATTTCGATCGCGGTCAGTACGGTCGCGCACGCCGAAGCCGGAATGGAAGCGCTGAAGATGAGGCTCCGCGCGGTGTGACGCAGGTAGGAGATGACCTCAGCGTCGCCGGCGACGAATCCGCCAATCGACGCGAAGGATTTGCTGAACGTGCCGACAATCAGGTCCACACGCGAGGTGGCGCCGAAATGCTCACACACCCCGGCGCCAGTATCTCCGAAGACGCCCACGCCATGGGCGTCGTCCACAACAAGCCGCGCCGAATGAGCGTCGCACAGATCGGCAATTTTCGGAACGTCGGCCAGATCACCTTCCATGCTGAACACACCATCGACGATCACCATTTTGGGGCGACCCGCTGCGCGGTTGAGCCGCGTCTCGAGATGCGCGAGATCACCGTGGCGGAACCGGACGACCTCTGCACCTGAAAGGGTCGCGCCATCGACCATGCTTGCGTGGTTCAGCTTGTCGATCATCAGAACGTCACCGGGCCCGGCAAGCGCGGAGATCACTCCGAGGTTTGCCTGATAACCTGTCGGAAAAACCAGTGCGGCATCCTTCCCCATCAGCAGGGCGAGCTCGGTCTCGAGCTTGTCATGGAGATCGGTGTTCCCATTCAGGAACCGGCTCCCTGTACAGGCACTGCCGTATTTCCTGAGTGCCGCACTCGCCGCTTCGAGAACCCGAGGATCGTTGGTGAGGCCGAGATAGTTGTTCGAGCCAACCATTATCCGCCGCTTGCCTTCGACCATGACCTCTGTGGCGTCCGACTGCTCGACCGGAATGAAGTATGGATAGAGACCGAGAGCCCTTACCTCATCAGGGCGCGAGTAGGCATAAGCTTTCGCCAGCATGTCGGTCGTGGGCGCCACGCCCGCAGGCGACCCCTCAACAGCGCCAGGTGTCTCGGAAAATCGGAATCTGCGCTGAGGTCTCGGATTCACCAGCTCTCGATCTCCCGGTTGGCGGGACGGCTTGCGGATGAGAGTCCGAAGCTATGATTACCCAGCATAATTATATGAAGATTCCTGATTTGCGCATCGCGTTGTTTACGGGCGCTTACAACCATATAGCAGACGGTGTCTCCCTTACACTGAACAGGCTCGTCGCCTACCTCGAGGGCCGCGGTGCCCGGGTGCAGATATATGCCCCCACCGTTCCTGCTCCTGCGCTCAGTCACGCCGGCACTCTCATACCGGTACGGTCCGTCACCGCACCCGGCAGGCCGGACTACCGCGTTTCACTGGGGTTGTCGGGATCTGCCCGCAGGTCCCTTACTGATTTTCGACCCAACCTGTTTCATATCGCGACGCCCGACATCCTCGGCGCCGCAGCCCTTCGAGCAGCACGCCGCGCCGGAGCACCGGTTGTCGCGTCGTATCACACTCATTTCGCTTCGTACCTGCACTACTACGCCCTCGGCCGCCTCGAAGGGCTCACATGGAGATACCTGAGGTGGTTCTACGCGCACTGTCGGCACGTGTACGTGCCTACTCAATCGATGCTCGATGTGATGCGCGCAAACGGGATGACGGGCGATCTTCGCCTGTGGCCGCGCGGTGTCGAATCAGGCCTGTTCAGTCCGGCCCGCAGATCGGCCGAGTGGCGGCGCGAGCGTGGGATCAGCGACTCCGACGTTGTCGTAACGTTCGTCAGCCGGCTTGTAACCGAAAAAGGTCTTGACGTCGTACGCGATGTCCTGAGCGGCCTCAAGCGAAACGGAACCCCCCACCGCGCGGTGATCGTGGGTGACGGCCCCGAGCGCGCGAAGCTCGAGGCAGCCCTCCCTGACACGATTTTCGAAGGACACCTGTCGGGAGAGCGGCTCGCAACCGCATACGCCTCGTCCGATGTCTTCCTCTTTCCGAGCGAGACCGAAACATTCGGCAACGTGACTCTCGAGGCCCTCGCCTCCGGATTACCTGCTGTGGTCGCCGACGCAGCCGGCAGCAAGGCCCTGGTCGCCGACGCGGTCACCGGCTTTGTCACTCCGCCGCGAGACTCTGCCGCATTCCTCGAGCGCGTGGAGCGGCTCATCGCCGACAGTGCGCTTCGAGCGCGGATGAGCGGGCGGCACGCGAATCCGCCGAGCGGCACGACTGGGGACGCGTGCTCGCGCAGCTCGCCTCCTATTACGAGGAGCTTTCATAAATGCGCCTGCTTTTCGTCTCGCATTGTCTCCCCCGTCCGGACGAGCCGCTCGGCAACGTCGGAGGAATGCAGAGAGTGGCAGCCGATCTGCACGAGAGCCTTCGGGCACACAGTGGAATCGCGGCACGAGCTCTGGTGCTGCGGGCTCCGTGGAGCCAGCGTGGGTACCTGACGCCGATGTTCCTTGCTCGAGCAGTGCGTGATATCCGCCGGCTCGCACGGGGACGAGAGATCGACGCAGTCCTGTTCTCCTCGATGGTCGCCGCGGCGGTGGCGGTTCCACTCAAATCGGTTCTGAAGCGAAACGGCATAGTCTCAGCTACGATCGTGAACGGGCTCGACGCTACGACCCCGACCTGGCCGTATCCACTCCTCGTGAAAAAGATCTTCGGTGCGGTCGATGCGGTCTTTCCAATCAGCAGAGCGACGGCCGAGGCGTGCCATGCGCGCGGATTGGAGCGATCGAAGTCGCAGGTCATTCCTCTTGGCATCCGCCTCGATCGTTTTACTGCGATCGAGAACAAGCCGTCGGCGCGGCGAGCACTCGAGCGTGAGATCCAGTCGCTCCATCATGGCGCTGCGCCCGGGTTCATCATTTCGAGCGTTGGCCGCCTCGTCCCCAGAAAGGGTGTAGCGTGGTTCGTCAAGAACGTCATGCCGATGCTTCCGGCCGATGTGCACTTCGTGGTTGCAGGCGAAGGAGAAGAGCGTGGCAGAATCGAGCTCGCGATCGCCCATCATTCGCTCGCCAACCGCGTGACGCTGCTCGGCCGTGTGACGGACGAGAAGCTCGAGCGGGTGTATCGCGGGTCGGATCTGTTTTTGATGCCGAACGTTCCTGTGACCGGCGACATGGAAGGATTCGGCCTTGTGATGCTCGAGGCGGGGTTGTGCGGGCTCCCCGTAATCGCATCGGATATCGAGGGGATTACGGATGTCATTACTGAAGACAAGAACGGGCATCTCGTGAAGAGCGGAGATGCACAGGGATTCGTCACTGCGATCATGCGGTACTATCGCGACAGAGACCTGCTTACAGCAGCCTCGGATATGGCGCGCACGCATACGGTGTCGTGTTTCGGATGGGCTGGCGTGACAGAACGCTACTTG
Source organism: Gemmatimonadaceae bacterium (assembly GCA_036262655.1). Classification (GTDB taxonomy): domain Bacteria; phylum Gemmatimonadota; class Gemmatimonadetes; order Gemmatimonadales; family Gemmatimonadaceae; genus UBA4720. The sequence continues at coordinate 10,244 of DATAIM010000083.1, forward strand.
GAGGAGCTGCGGCTGCGGGTTGGGGGTGTCGGATAGCGTCGCCAGCGACGGTATCCTACGTTTCCGCTGACGCTCAGCTGCGCGCGGAGCAATCCGTACGGCGATTTTCCTCTCCACCGCACAAACACAATGAAACGCACGATCCGAATCTTCGCGTCGATCGCGATCCTTGCCTTGCCTAATCTGGGAGAGTCGCAGACCAGACCAGTGGACTGGGATGCCGTCGGCAGGGAGGCACAGGGTATTCTCTCGGAATATCTGAAGATCAACACGACGAATCCACCCGGGAACGAGATTCTCGCCGCGCGCTTTCTGAAGGGCATTCTCGATCGCGAAGGCATTCCCGCAACGATCGTGGACACCGCAGAGCTCGGCGGGCAGCGAGCCAATCTTTATGCGAGACTCAAGGGAAACGGATCGAAGAAGGCCATCGCTCTGCTGCACCACATGGACGTCGTTCCCGCAACTCCCTCCCTCTGGAGTGTGGATCCCTTCTCCGGCGCGGTAAAGGACGGTTACATCTGGGGCCGCGGTGCAATCGACATGAAGGGTGAGGCGGTGGCGCACCTGATGGCGATGATCGCAATCAAGCGCTCCGGGATGAAGCTCAACCGCGACATCGTGTTCATCGCGAATGCAGACGAAGAGTTTACCTCGACCGGCGGCCTCACGTTCGTGAAGAACCACGCTGACCTGCTGAAGGACGTCGAGTACCTCATCACCGAGGCGACGGAGAACTCCGTGGTGAACGGCAAGGTCCGTTATTTCTCAGTGGGTGTGGCGGAGAAGCGCACGTTCTGGCAGCGGCTTCGTGTAAAGGGTGTTCCTTCGCATGGATCGCGACCGACAACGCAAAACCCGGTGCCGCGCCTCGTCGCCGCTCTCGACAAGATCGCGAAGTACGAAACTCCGCTTCACGTGACACCGGGGGTCGACAGGTTCTTCCGCGATATCTCGCGCCTTTATCCGGAGCCGAGAAAGACGTGGCTTGCCGACATATCGAAAGCGCTCCAGATCGCGGAGGCTCGTGAGTGGATCCTCAGCGACGTTTACTGGAACGCATATCTGCGCAATACGATCTCGATCACCGGTTTGAGCGGATCGAACAAGACGAACGTCATTCCGCCCGAAGCGACTGCCGAGATCGACGTCCGTCTGCTGCCTGATACTGATCCCGCGGAGATGCTCGCTACGCTTCAGAGGATTGTCGGTGATACTGCAGTTCACTTCGAGACGATTCTCGCGCCCAAAACCCCTCTCGAGAGTCCGATCGACACGGAGCTGTTCAGGGCGATCGAGCGAGCGGCAAAAGAGAGAGAGCCCAGTGCGTTCGTGACCACCCCGATGCAGACAGGAGCAACTGACAGGCCGACCTACCGAAAGCTTGGCATCATCACGTACGCGATCGATCCATTCAGGACCGAGCAGGCAGAGCGCCAGATGGGAGTTCATGGAAACAACGAGCGGCTCTCGGTACAGAACGTCGGGTTCGGTGTGAAGTACGTCTACGATATTCTCCGGTACGTTCAGTAGTCGCTGAATTGCCCACTGGGGACATAGTCGTCTTTCTCGTCGCGGTGCTGAGCGGGATCGCTGGGAACCAGGCCGGTTTGCGAGCGGCAGCGATGATGTCTTTCGCTCTAACGGCGGCTGCCTTCGTGGCGACGTCGACGGCAATCGGGCTGATGGTGGATGCGGCGCGAATGCCGATCTACGTGTGGCGGGCTGGAGTGATGTTGCTGCCGCTGGCGCAACCGATCGCAATTGCGACCGTCGGCGTGCTGGTGGGCACGCTCGCCGGCGAAAAGCTACTGCTCGGTCTTTCTCCTGCTCAGTTCCGGCGCGTTGTTTCCGTGGTGATCGGCCTGCTCGGGGTCTGGCTCATCGCCCGGCTGTGAGGCCTCAGCTCTTGTGCCGGAAAGTGATTCTGCCGCGGGTCAGGTCGTAGGGCGAAACTTCAAGTGTCACGCGGTCGCCCGCCAGAACGCGAATTCGGAACCGGCGCATCTTTCCGGCGATGGTCGCGTGGACGTCATGTCCGTTCGAGACGAGGACGCGGAACGTTGCGTCCGGTAGTACTTCGGTGACGGTTCCTTCGAGCTCGATTGCTTCTTCCTTGGCCATACTGCTCCGTTGCGTGGGTTACCTGGGGATGAAAAGAACGGGGCCACCCTGGTCAAACCAGAGTGGCCCCGCCTTTGTCACACTCTGCCTGCGAGTGGGATCAACGAACCTTCGTTACGTTCTCTGCGGCGGGACCCTTCTGGCCCTGCACCACGTCGAACTCGACCTTCTCGCCTTCAGCAAGGGACTTGAATCCCGAGCCGTTGATGGCGGAGTGGTGAACGAAGCAATCCTTCTGTCCGTTCTCCGGGGTGATGAATCCAAAACCCTTTGCATCGTTGAACCACTTCACAGTTCCTGTCGTACGCATACTGGTACTTCCTCGTGTTGATGTTCGTCGGAAGTCCGGTATTGCCGTACCCGCCGACCGTATTCTGACTCGCCAAACTGAAAAGAGACCCGGTTTTATCCAGGTCCCCTCTGTTCGCTGGCTAGTCGGGCACACCCTTGTGCGCCACAGACATGAATGATAGCGCTCCCGGACCGAAAGTCAATGAAGTATGCTCGTTGTGGCCGCCCTTCCGGGAATTTTCACTCCGAAGCATGAGCCTTGCCTCAACTGACCACCCATGACTTTGCCGATCGAGCCCCCATTCCTGCCGATGGAAGCCCGCACAGCCGACGAGATTCCCACTGATGACGGATGGCAGTATGAGCCGAAATGGGATGGATTCCGCTGCCTTGCGTTCCGAGACGGCACGAACGTCCAGCTTCAGTCCAAATCGGGACAGCCGCTGGAGCGGTACTTCCCCGAGCTCGTTCGTGCAATCAGCGAGCTATCCGCGAATCGGTTCGTCCTTGACGGCGAGATCATCGTCCCCGTCGATGGATCGCTCTCATTCGACGACCTCCTTCAACGCATCCACCCTGCGGAGAGCAGGATAAGGAAACTCTCCGTCGAGCGCCCTGCCCAGCTTATCGCGTTCGACCTGCTCGTGACCGAGAAGGGGAAGTCGCTGGCCGCTCAACCGCTATCGGAGCGCCGGCCTGCGCTCGAATCCTTTGCCGATCAATTCCTCGACTCGAATGAGGTAGTGCGGCTCTCACCTGCAACGACGGATCTGACGGTCGTAAGAAGATGGTTTCGCGCGGTGGGAAGCGGCCTCGACGGCATCATCGCAAAGCGACTCGAGAAGCCGTACATGTCGGGCGAACGGACCGGCATGGTCAAGGTAAAGCAGAAACGCACTGCGGATTGCATCGTCGGCGGATTCAGGTACGCGGAGAAGGAAAAGGTCGTGGGATCGATGCTGCTTGGTCTCTACGATGACAAAGGCCTCCTTCATCATGTCGGATTCTCGAGCAGCTTCACTGCAAAGATGCGCCAGGAGCTGACCCCGAAACTCGAGAAGCTGAGAAAGCCGCCGGGCTTCACGGGCCAGGCACCAGGCGGTCCAAGCAGGTGGAGCACGAAACGCTCGACCGAGTGGGAGCCGCTTGCTCCCAAGCTCGTGGTCGAGGTCGAGTACGATCACTTCACAAATGGCCGATTCCGGCACGGGACGAGGTTCATCCGCTGGCGGCCGGACAAAGCACCGGCGCAATGTACGCTCGACCAGGTTGGGCCCGAAAAGAAATCGCCCCTCGGATTGTTACGCCGGGGAGGTTAAACGCAACGAGAGAAAGAAAAAATGGCGAGCGAGGAAGGCATGAGGAGGAATTATTCGTCGGGCGCGAAATGGGAACCGATCGTCGGCTACTCGCGCGCTGTGCGCGCTGGTGCGCATGTGCACATATCGGGCACGACAGCAACGGCGACAGATGGAAGCATTGTCGGCATCGGAGACGCACACGCCCAGACCGTTCAGGTGCTCGCCAACATACGGCGCGCGCTGGAAGCGCTTGGCGCAACCCTCGAAGACGTCGTTCGAACGCGGATCTACGTCACTGACATCGGCCAATGGGAAAAGATTGGTCGAGCGCATGGAGAGGTGTTCGGATCAATTCGGCCGGCAACATCGATGGTCGAGGTGAAAGCTCTCATCTCGCCCGAGATGCTGGTTGAGATCGAGGCCGACGCGTTCCTCGGGGCGGAGAGCGATACTCCCGAGTCGCGGTCTCACTGACATGCCCTACGAATACCACACGGCTGACGTGTTCACCGCGACGCCATTCGGCGGAAATCAGCTGGCGGTGCTCACCGACGCACGGGGGCTTACGCCCGCGCAGATGGCAGACATTGCGCGCGAG
>DATAIM010000084.1:0-2207 GCA_036262655.1 Gemmatimonadaceae bacterium
CACACCACTGGCAGATCGCATGGATCTCGAAGAGCTCGAGGTACGTAAGCCACGCGGAAAAGAGAACTCCCGTCGCGGCGACTGCCAGCAGCAGCGCCGAAACTGTCCTCGACTCGGCGAATTCCTCCCGGGTGCTCACCATCGCCAGCCCGAACATCCCGACGTAGAACGCGACTCCCCAGCCCGCCACCGGCAGGCCGAGGAAGGTCGCCCACTTGCTCGTATTCACCGTCTCGCAGGAACCCACGGCGCAGGAAAGCGCGCCGATCATTCCCAGCTTGTAGAGAAGGAGATAGAGCGCTACGAAGATCCCGGCGAGCGCGAGCGTCGCCACGATCATGCGCTTCGTCACTTCCTGGTCGCTGAATCCACGATGGCCTTGAGAGCGTCATAGCCGAGCGCTCCCACGTACATCTTCTCACCGACGATGAACGACGGTGTGGTGTTGATCTTCCTGCGCTCTCCTTCGGCGACGTTGGCCATGATGCGGCCCTCATGCTTACGCGCGTCGTAGCACGCAGCCCAGGCATCCTTGTCGAGCCCAAGGTCAGCCGCGTACTTCTCGAAGAACGGCCTGGGGTTGTCAGCCGCCTGCCCGTTCCACTGGTCCTGCGTTGCGAATAGACGGTCGTGCATCTGCCAGAAGCGCCCCTGGTCGTCTGCGCATGCAGCGGCGTTGTGGGCGGGAAGCGTGTTTTTGTGAATGGTGAGCGGAAAATCCATGAAGGTGAACTTCGCGACGCCGGCTTCGACGAGGCGCTTTCTGACGTCGGGCTCGGAGACCACAGCGAAATAGCCGCAGCCGGGGCACTCGAAGTCCGCAAACTCGACGATCTCGACCGGGGCATCCGCCTTGCCGATGGTGTAGCCCTTTGCCGGACCGGAGGCAGCGCGCGGGCCGGGAGCGATGACAGTTCCGACGGCGCCGGACGGTTTGCGGAGCATTGTATAGCCAAGTATGCCTGCGCCCACGACCGCGATTGCAGCCAGGATGTAGTAAAACCCGGTTGGCCGGGTTGATGCGTTGCGCACTACGTTACGTTTTTTGGGGTTCTTGCCTGCCATGGCGCCAGCCGTTGGAAGAGGTACGGTGCGTCGGATCCGACGCGTTGCGTATGAAAAGCTAGAGGAGAGGAAGCGTTATGCAAGCTGATGTACTTCGCGTTCCGGTCGGTCCTGGCGCGATGCACGTTGAAAGATTCGGCCACGGCGGAACGGCCGTGATCCTCATACACGGCTTCGCGACGTCGAGCTTTTTGTGGCGGAACATCGCGCCCGATATAACCGACGCGGGTCACACAGCGTACGCCATAGACCTCTTCGGCCACGGGGAATCAGACCGGCCGCTGGACTCGGAATTCGGAATTGCCGCGCAGGCCGAATATCTCGACGCGGCGATGACCGCATTGAGAGTGGCGCGCGGAATAATCGTGGGAGTCGACATCGGGGGAGACGTCGCGCTTCGGCTGGCCGCGACCCGCCCGGAGCGTGTGGAGAAGCTCGTCCTGATCAACACGCCTGCCTTCGACGAGCTGCCGGCGCGCGACATCACGCAGATGCAGCGCTCGACAGCCAAGTTCGCGTTCAGGACCACGCGGGGTATTCTCGGCGCCGCGCCCCTTGTGGAAGGTGTTCTCAAGGGGAGCGTTGCGGACCCGGAGACTCACATGCCCGTTAAGCTGATCGCCCGGTACCTTGCTCCGTTCGTCGGCAAGGATGGGGTAAGCCATCTTCTCGCACTTGCCAGCTCGATCAGCGGGGAGGATATGGACGACGTCGATCTCGGTACGATTCACGTCCCGGCGCTGATCGTTTGGGGCGAGAAGGACCAGTGGGTGAATTCGAAGATCGCTGAAAGGCTGGCGAGCGCCCTGCCCGACGGCCGGCTTGTGCGTGTCTCGGCTGCTGGAAGACTGATTCCCGAAGAGAGTCCGGAGCGCTTGAGCGAGCTGCTGCTCGATTTCATGCGACGGCGCGCAGTTGCCTGAACGACTGCAAAAGCTGGCACTTTTCGATTAGATTCCGTGTATCAAAAACCAACCCTTACCCGGATTAATGAGCAAGCAGAGGCCTAAATACACGAGAACCGCCGCGCCGGTTACGACTCCTTTCGAGGAAGCGCGCGACGAGATGTTTCAGCACATCATGAAGTGTGGCGTCATCGGATCAACACCTGACGACCAGAAAGAGTGGTTCGACGGAACGAT
>DATAIM010000085.1:0-3431 GCA_036262655.1 Gemmatimonadaceae bacterium
GCATCACGTTGATCTTCCAGAGTGTGTCTCATGAGCTGCCCAACGTGGTCGCCGTCAATCCGGTTGTGCGGCTGATTTCCAGCGATAGCTTTTGATCAATGGCACGCACCCTCGAATGGCGGGAGCTCAAAACCGGGACGGTAGCGCTCGCGGTGATCGTAACGGTCGTTTTCTCGATCCTTGTGTTTGCGCGCGTGGGTGCATTGCGCGGGGAAAAGGACAACATCTACGTCCTCACGCAGGACGCCGGTGGAGTACTCGAGGGAACCGAGGTCTGGCTCTCGGGACAGAAAATCGGATTGGTCAGGGACATCCACTTCCGGCCCATTACGACCGATACGATGGAGCGCCTTGCGATCCACACCGAGATTCTCGCGAACCGGATGCACCTGATAAGACGAGACGCATACGCCGATATCAGACCGGGCGACAATCTCATCGGCAGCCCGATCGTGTTCATTTCATCCGGCACTTCCCGAGCGCCAGCGCTGAAAAGCGGCGACACACTCATCAACATATCGACCGGAAAGATGAAACCGGTCGGCGAAAAAATTGGCGAGCTGTCGAAACGGCTCACCATCCTTGCTGACTCCGGCCGGCGAATTACGTCGTCGCTGAGCTCGCCATCGGGAAACATCGGGGCATTCCGCACTTCCGGCGTCGTGAAGTTCAACAACGCCAAGGCCGCACTCTCCGCGCTCATGAACAAGGCGACGACCGGCAACGGCTCCGTCGCCCTCGCGCTGAACGGCGAGCTCGGAGCCCGATTCTCGCGGATCATGGCCGCAAAGGATTCCGTGGCATTTCTCGTCTCGTCAGGAAATGGCAGCATTGGCCGCTTCAGAAAGGATTCGACGCTGTTCAGGCAAGTGGCCCACATTCGCAGCGAGGTCGATTCGCTGAAGGCGATGTCGAGCGCAACGACGGGCGTCGCCCGATTCCGCACTGACTCCACCCTCACCATCGAGATCGCGAGGGCTCGCGCACAGCTCAGCGCCATCATGGCGGACATCAAGAAACACCCCGGGCGTTACATCAGCTTCTGAAAAGAGGGCCCAAGCATCTGGGTCCGCCCGGCACTTGCATGCTTGACCGGTTTTCATTGCGAAGTTAGGTTCGCCTGCATCACCCGCTCGGGTGATCCCTCCGAAAAAGATTTCCGATTTGATTCCGGCATCACGTCCGGTGATTCCAACGCAACTCCCTCCATTCTAGATCCCGCCGTCACGACGGCACTGCTTTCCCGCATCGCGCCCACCGTGGACATCGCAGAGTTAAAGCGCAAATCCGTAACTGAGCTTCAGGACATGGCGGAGGGTCTCAAGATCCCGGATACTGCCGTGTCGGCGAAGCCGGAGCTGATCTTCAGGATAGAGCAGAACCTGCTCGACTCGAACATCGCGCTCCACGGAGAGGGAGTGCTGGAGATTCTTCCAGAGGGCTATGGGTTTCTCCGGAGTCAGGACTACAGTTACCTCGCGGGTCCAGACGACATCTACGTCTCACCATCGCAGATCAAGAGATTCGGACTGCTGACAGGGGATCTCGTTCGTGGCCAGGTGCGACCGCCAAAGGCGTGGGAGCGCTACCTCGCTCTGCTCAAAGTCGAAAGCGTCAACGGCCAGGACCCCGAAGCGATCAAGACACGCGTGCCGTTTGACAGCCTCCGGCCCCGCTATCCAGATACGCGGCTCCGGCTGGAATCGAAGGACGGCGACCTCTCGATGCGCGTTGTCGACATCTTCGCTCCAATCGGCAAAGGCCAGCGCGGTCTCATCGTATCCCCGCCGAGAGCCGGCAAGACGATTCTGCTCGAGAAGATTGCGAACTCGATCGCCGAGAATCATCCGGAGGTCACGACGATCATTCTCCTGATCGACGAGCGGCCCGAGGAAGTCACGGAGATGATCAAGAGTGCCACCAGGGCCGAAGTGATCAGCTCGACATTCGATGAAGGCGCGGCCCGGCACGTGCTCGTCGCGGACATGGTTCTCGAAAAGGCGAAGCGGCTTGTCGAAAGTGGGAAGGATGTCGTCATACTGCTCGATTCGCTGACGCGATTCGCGCGGGCGCACAATGCTGTCGCGCCGCAGTCGGGCAAGATTCTGTCCGGTGGTGTGGACGCTGCGGGCCTTTACAAGCCGAAGAAATTTTTCGGGAGCGCTCGGAAGATCGACGGCGGCGGCTCGCTGACGATCATTGCAACCGCGCTGACCGAGACGGGATCGAGGATGGACGACGTCATATTCGAGGAGTTCAAGGGCACCGGAAACATGGAGCTCGTCCTCGACCGGAAGATCGCCGATCGCCGCGTATATCCGGCCGTCGACATCCTCAAATCCGGAACGCGGAAGGAAGAGCTTCTGCTGTCACAGGCGGAGATCAACCGCGTCTTTCTTCTTCGCCAGTTCCTCTCGGACATGCCCGAAGCGGAAGCTGTGGAATTTCTCCTGCGGCAGATGAAGAAGTCGAAGCACAACGCTGAGTTCTTCCAGCAGATGGCCCAGGGCGGCGCTTGAACGCCGGTCTCGCCCGCTTCCTCGGCGTCGACTACGGAGTGAAACGAGTCGGGCTCGCGTTGAGCGACGAGCTCGGGATGATCGCGACCCCGGTCGGATTTATCGCGCGCCGCGCCGGCAAGCGCGCCCCGATCGCCGAAATTCTTCGCCGTGCAGAAGCCCTCGAAGCCCGCGGGTTCGTCATTGGCCTCCCGCTCGACGGCAATGGCAACGAAACCGAATGGAGCACAGAAGTGCGACGCGTCGGATCGGATATCGAGAAGCGAAGCGGACTTCCGGTGAGGTTTGTGGACGAGCGTTACACTACGGCCGCGTCGCTCCGGACGATTCGCGAGATGGATGGCTCGACGCGCGGCCGGAAGGGTGATGTCGATTCGATGGCAGCCGCTATCCTGCTGCAGCATGCATTGAACCAGGACGAATGAAGCTCGCGAAGCTTTCGGCGACACTCGTTCTGTTCCTCGCAGCGTGCGCGCCCACCCCGCGTGGCGCACCGATTCGGGTCATAGTACCGAGAGGAGCAAGCTTCTCCGTAGCTGCAGATTCCCTTCACCGCGCGGGGCTCGTCGGACCGACGATGTTATTCAAGCTCTACGCGCGCGTGAAGCAGGCCGACAGAAACATCAAGCCAGGGACGTACCTTCTGAAACGTGGCACTCCCTGGGGCGACATCGTGAAGGCGCTGCACGGGGGACACGGACTCGTCAACACGGTGACGATTCCCGAAGGATTCAGTTTATCGCAGATAGTGCCGCTCCTTACACTGAATCTCCGCCTTCCAAGCGATTCGGTGATCGCGGCGGTCGGCGATACGGTCCTCTTGAAGCGGCTGGGCGTGAGCGACAGAACGCTCGAGGGCTACCTGTTTCCCGATACCTATGCGTTTCCCATTGGTACCTCGGGCCGGGAGGC
>DATAIM010000086.1:0-6864 GCA_036262655.1 Gemmatimonadaceae bacterium
TCCCATTTTCGCCGCCTCGACCAGCCGTCGTTCCTGCTGCGACACGGGGCGGATCTCTCCCCCCAGACCAACCTCGCCGACGAACACCGCGTTCCTGGGCAGCGGCTTGTCGTACACGCTCGACGCGAGCGCTGCCGCGACCGCCAGATCGCCGGCCGGCTCCTGAAGACGAACGCCGCCAACCACGTTCAGAAAAACGTCCAGCTGTGCGAACGACAAGCCCGCCCGCTTGTCGAGGACGGCAAGCAGGAGAGCGAGCCGGCGCCCGTCGAAACCCGTCGCAACGCGCTGCGGCGTTCCGAACCCGGCTTTGGCCGCAAGCCCCTGGATCTCGATCAATACCGGACGACTTCCCTCGAGCAGCGCCGTAACTGCGCTTCCCGACGCGTGGTTGTCGCGATCGCCGAGGAACAGCTCCGAGGGATTCGCAACAGGATCCAGCCCGGCTTCGGTCATCCGAAAGACGCCAATCTCGTCGACACTTCCGAACCGGTTCTTCATCGCACGCAGGATGCGGTGGTCGAGCATCCCCTCACCCTCGAAATACAGAACCGTGTCGACGATGTGCTCGAGAGTTTTCGGGCCAGCGATCCCCCCTTCGCGTGTAACGTGTCCAACCACGAACACGGTGATCGCTGTCTCTTTTGCGAACCGCATGAGTCTCGCGGCGCACTCGCGCACCTGACCGACGCTACCCGGTGCGCCATCGAGATCCGCGGTAAAGACGGTCTGGATCGAGTCGACCACGAGAATCGACGGCGACGTAACCGCCGCGGTTGCGATGATCGTCTCGAGCAGCGTCTCTCCCAGGATTTGAACATCCGATGCCTCATCGCCCAGTCGCTCCGCTCGCAGCTTGACCTGCAGCGGCGATTCTTCGCCCGATATATAAAGCGTGCGATGACCGCTCGTCTCCAGCTTTGCTGCAACCTGGAGGAGAAGCGTGGACTTTCCAATGCCGGGCTCACCGCCAACCAGCACCATGGACCCCGGGACAATGCCGCCGCCCAGCACGAAATCGAACTCGGCGAGTCCCGTCTTCCACCGCGGCTCCGCGGTTCCCGCGACGTCCCGCAGTTTCCGCGGTTCAGCGACGGAGCCGCCTTCGCCAAGAGTCCGGTGACCGCCGATACGTCGCGAAGCGCCGCCCTTGATTCCAGATGTCTGCGCCCGCGGCGCCGTTTCCTCGACGAGGGAATTCCACTCCCCGCAGACGTCACACCTCCCAGCCCAGCGCGGATGTTCAGCGCCGCAGTTCGTGCACCTGTAGACGCTTCTTGCCTTTGCGCTCACTGCGGCTGCGGGCGTGCCGAATAGTTCTCGAAGCGCGTGAAGGTCTTGTTGAAGTGGAGGTTGACCAGGCCGGTAGGTCCATTGCGCTGTTTTCCGACGATGATCTCCGCTCTGCCCTCGAGCGAGTTGCCGTCCTTGTCGGTCGGTCCGTCGTACATCTCCTGCCGGTAGATGAACATCACCAGGTCGGCGTCCTGCTCGATCGCTCCCGATTCGCGGAGGTCGGAAAGCTGGGGCCGCTTGTTCTCTCCAGTGCGTTGCTCGGGCGCGCGTGAAAGCTGCGACAACGCGACAACCGGCACCCGCAGCTCTCGCGCAAGCGCCTTCAGCGAGCGCGAGATGTAGCTGATCTCCTGCTGCCGGCTTTCCTGATTCGTCGGCCCCTGCATGAGCTGGAGGTAGTCGACGACGACGAGTCCAATGTTGTTATCGATCTTCAATCGCCGAGCTTTGGAGCGCATCTCGAGAAGCGTCATTCCGGGAGTGTCGTCGATCCAGATCGGGGCGTGACTGAGGATTCCGGCGGCGCGGCCGAGGCGAACGAATTCATCGTCGTGGAGGCGTCCCTTTCGAAGCCGCTGGGCATCGACGCGACCCTCTGATGTAAGGAGTCGCTGGACCAGCGATTCCTTGCTCATCTCGAGCGAGAAAAATGCGACGGGCACGTTCGAATCGAGCGCTGCGTTCTGGGCGATGTTGAGCACGAAAGCTGTCTTGCCCATCGAAGGGCGGGCGGCGACTATGATCAGGTCCGACGGCTGGAAACCTGCCGTCAGCTCATCGAGATCCTTGAAGCCGCTCCCGACACCAGTGATCGATTCCCCGCCGCGCTGCAGGAGCTCGATGCGCTCCATCGTCGGCCAGAGTAGCTCCTTGATGCGCGTGAACCCTTCATTGCCGCGCGCCTGGTTTACCTCGAAGATCTTCTGCTCGGCTCCATCGAGAAGCTCGGCCGCAGGAGCGGCAGACTCGAAAGCTTCAGTGACGATCGCCGTCGACACTTCGATGAGCCGGCGGCGAAGTGCTTTCTCGCGGACAATCTTCGCGTGATATTCTATGTTCGCCGACGTCGGCACTGCGTCGATCAGCGATGCGATGTAGTCTCGCCCTCCACTGGACTGGAGATCACCGTTGCGCGAGAGCTCCTCGGTGAGCGTCAGTGGATCGATTACATCTCCGCGCTCCGAGAGCGAGAGCATTGCGCGGAAGATTCTCCGGTTGCCCTCGCGGTAGAACATGGTGTCGTCTACATACTGGGTTGCCCGGAGTACGGCATCCGGATCCATGAGCATTGCAGAGAGCACGGCCTGCTCGGCGTCCTCGGAGTAAGGAGGGCGCCGCTCGGAATAGGGATCACGCGCCGGTGGCGCTATCGAGAATTCTACGGGCGAGCTTGACATCTTCCCATGTGGGGCGTTTCCACGACGGATTGCGCAGCAATGCGGCCGGGTGGTAGGTGACGACGACAGAAATTCCGTGGTAGCGATGAATCTGCCCACGGAGCTTGCCGATCGGTGTCTTGGTATCGAGAAGAGTCTGCGCTGCAAATGTGCCGAGAGCAAGGATTACTTTCGGTTTGATGAGCTCGAGCTGCCGCACGAGATAGGGGGTGCAGGCCTCGATCTCTCCGGGTGTGGGGTTCCGGTTTCCGGGAGGTCGATGCTTCACGACGTTGCCGATGAAAACCTCCTCGCGGGTCAGATCGACCGCCGCAAGAATTTTGGTCAGGAGCTGTCCCGCGGCACCAACGAAAGGCAGTCCCGTTTCATCCTCGTTCGCACCTGGGGCCTCTCCGACACATACGAGCTTCGCCTTTGGATTTCCGGCGCCGGGGACACCACGGTTTGCGGTCTTGTAAAGGGGGCACCTCGTACACGCCTCGACCGCCTTCTCGATGGCCTTGAGTGAGCTGAGTCGCATGATGTCAGAGTTAAAAAGTTCGTCACTCTCACCGCCAGCCACGATACCGCCTGGAACTGTCGGGGGGAGCGCCGCCGCTGCTTCCTCAGACGGCGGCGTCCCTCGAGCGAGCATCGTGCGCCAGTCTCCTTCCGGCGCTGTTGCCTCCGTCCGAACCTCGGAGCGCGGCGACGCAGCTCCGCGTCCTGCTGCACCGACTGTGCGAAGCACGTCGTCAACGCTCAGCGAGTCGAGCAGCAGCTCGCTCTCTCCAAGTTCGCGGCGCTGCTCCAGGTACACTCTGAGCTTGTCTCTAGCGTTCATTCAGAATCGCCGCGACGCGGTCGAGGAGGATCTCGGCAAGCTCGATTTTTTTCATCATCGAAAGATCCTCTCTCGATCCGTCCTTACCGAGGAGGGTCACTCGGTTGGTAGGGCTGCCGAATCCGGCACCTTCTTCGACAGCGCTGTTGACGACGATGAGGTCGAGCGACTTCTGCGCAAGCTTCGCGGAACCGTTCTCGATCAGCTCCTCTGTCTCGAGTGCGAAGCCGACTACCACGCAGCCATCGGGTCGCGCTGAAATCGTGGACTTCAGGATGTCCTCCGTCTCAGCCAGCTCGAGTACCGGCGCGGCGCTGGCCTTGGACTTTTTGATCTTCCGCTCCGCCACCCGTGCCGGGCGAAAATCTGCGGGTGCGGCCGCCATGATCAAAGCATGAGCCCCGCTCAGTGAAATGAGAACGGCATCGCGCATTGCCTTCGTCGTCAGGGCATCGATACGGTCCACTCCAAGTGGCGCGGGCACTTCGAGGTGACCGGCGATAAGCGTTACACTTGCACCTCGTCTCCACGCGGACTCCGCGATGGCTACGCCCATCCGTCCTGAGCTGTGATTCGAGATAAAACGGACCGGGTCGATTGCCTCGCGCGTCGCCCCTGCGGTGACCACAATCTTCTTTCCTGACAGATCTCGACGGCTTTCGAGTAGGCGGGCAACCTCAGCCATAATCGTTTCCGGCTCGGGCATGCGCCCGGGCCCCGCGCCTTCGTTCGCCGCGAGTGGACCTTCGTCGGGATCGATGACCGTGTGGCCCAACTCTCTCAGGTGCGCAACGTTCCTTGCCGTCTGCGCGTTAGCCCACATCCGATCGTTCATTGCCGGAATGAGCAGGACGGGCGAAACATTAGCCAGAAGCACAGCGGTGAGGAGGTCATTCGCATGGCCATGCGCCACACGGGCTAGAAAGTCGGCAGTCGCGGGCGCCACAACAACGAGCTCGGCTTCACGCGCCAGCCGGATATGATCGAGCGCGTTGCCCGACCCGAAAATCTCGGAGTAGCTTCGGCGCCCCGTGACCGCTTCGAACGTGATCGCTCCGACGAACTCGAGAGACGCGGACGTCATCACGACGTCGACCTCCGCTCCCGCCTGGGTCAGGAGCCGAGCGAGCATCACGGACTTGTAGCTTGCAATTCCCCCGGTGACGCCCAGGAGAACGCGGCGGCCGTCAAATGGCCGCACGAAAGCTATTCCGTTCGGCGGCGCGGAACGACGCGATACTGAATCTCACCTTCCGTGAGATCTTCGAGGGCGCGCGTCGTGAGCTTCTTTTCCCCCGGCGCGGACCGGTCTCGTGGAAACTCGTTGAGGACGCGCGCGAATTTGGCGGCTACGAGAACGCCGAGGTATTTATTGGTCGCGTGCTTCGCGACGTCAGTCGGTATGAAAACCTGCATGTCAGCTCCTGTTCATTTTTTCAAGCTCGCGCTCGAGGTCGTCGACCATTCTCTGCACGCGCTCATTAATGCCATCGATCCTGAAAGGACGGGCGGACTCGGCGTCGATGATTGCGGACACCGAATTCACCGCCCGTTCGAGGTCAGCGTTCACTACAACATAACTATAACTACCCATCGCCCTAAGCTCTGCGACGGCACTGCTGATGCGCCTTGTCATCGATTGCCGGTTTTCCGTGCCCCGCGCCGTCAGCCGCTTCATCAGGACACCGGCGTCGGGCGGAATCACAAAAACAAGAACGGAATCAGGGTACACGTCTCGTAATTGCCGGGCGCCCTGCACATCGATGTCCATCACCACATGTCTGCCCGACTCGAGCACGCGCGCCACTTCGCGCTTTAGTGTGCCGTAAAGATAGCCATGCACTTCGGCGGACTCTGCCAGCTCACCTCGCGCGCGAGCGGCGTCGAACTCATCAGGCGCCAGAAAATAGTAATCCCGGCCCTCCATCTCTCCCTCACGCGGAGGACGGGTCGTGCATGAGACCGAGTAACCGAGGTCGCCGCGTCGTCGAAGGAGCTCTTTCGCAATCGTAGTCTTTCCACCCCCCGAAGGAGAGGAAAGGATCACCGGAAAACAGCTCACTCGATGTTCTCGACCTGCTCGCGAATTCGCTCCAGCTCTTCCTTGATCATCACGACGTCGCCGAGGATAACGGCGTCGTTCGCCTTGCTTCCGGTGGTATTAGCCTCTCTCACCATCTCCTGGAGGAGAAATCCAAGACGCTTCCCTACGGGCTCATCGCCGCTCTCGTTCACCGACTGCCTGAAGGAAGCGATATGCGCGTCGAAGCGGTCAAGCTCTTCCGCGATATCGAGCTTGTCGGCGAGAATCGCGATCTCCTGAGCGAGCCGCTGCGGATCGACGTTCGACGCTGCAAGCTCCTTCACTGACTTCCTCAGTCGCGCGATCTGCTCGGTCAACCTTACCGGCGCCCGCTCACGAATGCGCCGGACACCGTCCTCAACCAGCGCTACCCGCTCCAGAAGAAACACCGCGAGCCGCCGGCCCTCGTCGGCTCTCATTCGCCGGAGCGCAGCGAGTGCCTGCTCCACGACGGTGAGGAGCTCAGTCGATGAACCGGTCTCTCCCTCCTCAGCGTGCGACCTGACAACATCAGGAAGGCCGAGAACAGTGCCGGCGTCCAGCGCCTCACTCAATCCGTGTCTCGCCTGGAGCTCGCGCAACACCGTCACGTATTCGGCGAACCGCTGCTCGTTGATGCCGGCTCCCTTGCCCGGCTCGCGTTCGACGCGTGCAGTGAGCGCGACATGTCCACGCGCGATACGCTGGCGAAGAAGCTCACGAACGTCTCCTTCCCATTTGGCGAACGTACCCGGGAGCTTGATGCTGGGATTGAAAAAACGGTGGTTCACGGTCCGGATCTCGACGCTGATCCCGGCCGCTCCGACCTTCCCCTCGGCAGACCCGAACCCGGTCATGCTCGATATCATATGAGGGGGGCTAAGGTATGGTACGCGAACCGAATGTCAATTCCAGAACTCCCATCTCAATCCGTACACGGAGATTGCGCGCGGCATGAAGAAATCTGGAACGATCTGGTACTGGTCCCCGAGGATGTTGCGGACTTGATAAGTCGCCACGCCGCGCATGATGCGAATCTCCAGCAGGGCGGACATGATCCCGCTGGTGTTGGTGCGCCGAACGCCGGCCGCCGTGGGGAACGCGACCTCCGTGCGATACTCGTGAATGAACGCAGCCTTCAATCCGAAACTTCCACTGGGGAACCGTGAGAGCCAGCGGGTGACAAGATTCACTTCCGATCTCGACTGGTATCGTGGCTGGTAGAAGCCGGCGGAATCCCACCGCGTACCCATGATATCGATGCCGATGTCCTTGTAGAGCTGGCC
>DATAIM010000087.1:0-3268 GCA_036262655.1 Gemmatimonadaceae bacterium
GGTCCAACTCCCTGCGCAACTATATTTACAGGCTATGCCCAATCAGCCCGACGTGATGGAGAAACTCGTGTCGCTGTGCAAGCGGCGCGGCTTCATCTTTCAGTCATCCGAGATCTACGGCGGCACGGGATCCGTGTGGGACTACGGGCCGCTCGGCGTCGAGCTGAAGCGCAATCTCCAGGAGCGCTGGTGGACCGAAATGGTGCGGACGCGCGACAATGTCGAGGGCCTGGACTCCGCCATTCTCATGCACCCCCGCGTGTGGGAGGCCAGCGGGCACGTTGGCGGTTTTGTCGATCCGCTCGTGGACTGCCGCAACTGCAGGAAACGCTTTCGCGCCGACGATCCGAAGATAAAAGGTACGCCCGGAACTCCCGATGCTCAGTGCCCCGCCTGTGGCATGAAAGGCACCCTCGGTGAAGCGCGACAATTCAACCTGATGTTCAAGACGTTCATGGGCCCGGCGGAAGACAGCGCAGCGATCGTCTACCTGCGTCCTGAAACCGCGCAGGGTACGTACGTGAATTTTCTGAACGTGCAGCAGTCCACCCGTCAGCGCGTGCCGTTTGGAATCGCACAGATCGGAAAGGCATTCCGCAACGAGATCACACCCGGAAACTTCATCTTCCGCACGCGCGAATTCGAGCAGATGGAGATGCAGTTCTTCGTCGAGCCCGGCACGGACATGCACTGGTTCGAATACTGGAAAGCGGAGCGCATGCGGTGGCACCGCGCACTCGGGCTCGACGAGGCTCGGCTTCAGTTCCATCAGCACACGAACGAGGAGCTCGCGCATTACGCACGCGCCGCGTTCGATGTCCAGTTCGATTTCGGCGGCTCGCTTGGATTTCAGGAGATCGAGGGAATCCATAACCGTGGGGACTTCGACCTGACGCAGCATCAGAAGTTCTCGGGCAAGAAGCTGGAGTACTTCGAGCAGGGCGCCAACAAGCGGTTCGTCCCGTACGTAGTCGAGACAGCAGTAGGTCCGAATCGGACGCTGCTTGCAATCCTCGTCAACGGTTATCGGGAGGAGGCAGTTGAAGGTGAGACGGAAGGGCGCGTCGTCCTCCGGCTTTCCCCGGCGCTCGCCCCGATCAAGGCTGGAGTATTTCCCCTGGTGAAAAAGGACGGAATGCCCGAGATGGCGCGAAAGATCGCCGACGACCTGAGACCTTCGTTTTCAGTCTTTTACGACGACAGCGGTGCAATCGGGCGGCGTTACCGCCGCCAGGACGAAATCGGCACTCCCTTCTGCATTACGGTCGATGGTGAATCTGCTGGCGGAAATTCCGTCACGGTGCGGGAGCGCGACACACTCAAGCAGGAACGTGTTTCGATCGATTCGCTTCGGGATCACATCCGCGAGCGCATTACCGGATGAAAGACCTTACTCTCGACCGCCTGCGAAAGGATGGGCAGGCGTTTACCGAGGAGATCTCCCGCGAAAGTTATCTCGCTCACAGCGGACACAAATCTGTGGCGGAATTCAAGCCGATATACGACAGGTACACCCACGTTCTCGGTGACGATGCTCTTCAATTGACCCTCGAGGCATTCAAGGATTCACCGAAAGGCAGCGACGACAACCGCTCGGCGAGCCTTCTTCTCGAGTGGCAGCTCGACTCTCAGGCCTCTCGCTCGCTCGCCGAGCTGGACGAACGGGAAATCGCATGGGAAAGCTCTGCGGTGATTGAGACAGAGGATGGCGCCCGGATTCAGTATCAGGCCGCCGCGATCCAGATCGCCAACGAGAAGAATAGAAGCAAGCGCCTCGCTCTCGACGATGCGCGGGCCGTACTGGTGGAGCGGGAGCATTCACCGCTCCGCCTCGAGCGGCTGCAGCGCGAAAAGGACTTCATCGAATCGCTCGGCATCGCGCCGACCTACAACAGTGCCTTCGAGGAGATAACCGGTGTATCGCTCACCGCGCTCGCGGGAGATTGCGCGGTTTTTTTGCGGGACACTCAGTCGATGTGGGACGAGACGCTGCCCTTCTATCTGAAGAAATCGCTCGGCATCACAAAGAGCGAGGCAACGCGCTCGGATGCCCTCGCACTGTTGCGCGCCTCGGAGTACGACGCTGCATTTCCGGGGGCAACGCTTCAGTCATCGATTTCGCGCCAGCTTCGCGAGATGAGCATCGATCCCGAAGCCTCGGGACGGATTGTTTACGACGTTGGAGACAGGCCGGGGAAGCGCGCTCGCGCCTTCTGCGCGCCGACCAGAGTGCCGGAGGAGGTTTACCTCGTCCTTCGTCCGCACGGTGGGCAAAGCGACTACACCACGCTTCTGCATGAAGCAGGACACGCGCTCCATTTCGCGAACGTCCGTGATGACTACCCATTCGAGTTCAAGTGGCTCGGTGATAACTCGGTCACGGAATCATACGCCATGCTGTTCGACCACCGGATGCAGGATCGCGGGTGGCTGGTTCGCTACACAGACCTTGGCTCTGCGAACGTCGACGAGTTTCTTCGCCTGGCCGGCTTCGAGGAGCTGCACTATCTGCGGCGATACTGCGCCAAGCTGATCTACGAAGTCGAAGCCTACGGCGACAACGCCGAGTGGTCGGAGCTGCCGGATCTGTACGTCGAAACGTTGACGAACGCGACAAACTTCCAGTACAGGACGGCTGATGCATTCGTGGATTTCGATCCGCGCTACTACTCGACACGCTATCTACGCGCATGGCAGCTTCAGGCAGTGCTGAACGAGACGCTCGTTTCGCGTTTCGACCTGGACTGGTATCGCAATCCGGCGGCGGGCCCGTGGGTCATTCGCGAGCTCTGGAGTGAAGGGCAGCGTGAAACTGCGGAGGAGCTTGCGTCGCGTGTTGCTCAGGCGGGACAGAAGCTCTCGTTCGGTCCACTTGTTCGAAACATCGAGAAGCTCCTTGGCAGCTGACCGAGCCGCCGTCGAAGCGGAAACTGTAGCGCAGCTTCAGGCCCTGATAAGGTTCGACACCACGAACCCGCCGGGCAACGAGCTCCCTCTTGCGCAATATCTCTCGACGGTGCTCGAGGGGGCGGGTATCCCGACGAAGCTTCTGGTTCCGCTGCCTGGACGAGCAGCGGTGATCGCGCGGCTCCCGGGAACCGGGAGACGACGGCCGGTTATGCTTCTTGCTCACATGGACGTAGTCGGGGTCGAGCGGGACAAGTGGTCGTGTGATCCGTTCGGCGGAGTCGTTCGTGACGGCTACGTCTACGGACGCGGCGCGATCGATGACAAGGGAATGCTGGCTGCGAATCTGATGGCCATGCTT
>DATAIM010000088.1:0-8433 GCA_036262655.1 Gemmatimonadaceae bacterium
TGAAGCCTTGAGCCGAAGCCCCGGTAAACGGCGGCCGTAACTATAACGGTCCTAAGGTAGCGAAATTCCTTGTCGGGTAAGTTCCGACCTGCACGAATGGCGTAACGACTTGAGCACTGTCTCGACCTCGTGCTCGGCGAAATTGCAGTCTCGGTGAGGATTCCGAGTCCCCGCGACAGGACAAAAAGACCCCATGCACCTTTACTGTAGCTTGTCATTGTTCTTTGCATTCTGCTGTGTAGCATAGGTGGGAGGCTTTGAAGCCCGGGCGCTAGCTCGGGTGGAGCCACCAGTGAAATACCACCCTGCAGCTTGCGAAGTACTCACCACGGCGAGGCAAACCCTCCCTGGGACCGTGGCAGGTGGGCAGTTTGACTGGGGCGGTCGCCTCCGAAAGAGTAACGGAGGCGCGCGCATGGTGCCCTCAGTGCGGTCGGTACTCGCACGCAGAGAGTGTAACAGCAGAAGGGCGCCTGACGGTGAGACGGACACGTCGAACCGGCACGAAAGTGGGCTGTAGTGATCCGGTAGCCCCGCGTGGGCGGGCTATCGCGCAACGGATAAAAGGTACGCTGGGGATAACAGGCTTATCGCGCCCGAGAGTTCACATCGACGGCGCGGTTTGGCACCTCGATGTCGGCTTATCACATCCTGGGGCTGGAGCAGGTCCCAAGGGTCCGGCTGTTCGCCGGTTAAAGTGGTACATGAGCTGGGTTCAGAACGTCGTGAGACAGTTCGGTCTGTATCCGTCGTGGGCGTTGGAGGTTTGAGGGGTGTGGACCCTAGTACGAGAGGACCGGGTCGAATTGCCCGCTCGTGTGCCGGCTGTGGTGCCAACTGCATCGCCGGGTAGCGAGGGCAAGCGAAGATAACCGCTGAATGCATCTAAGTGGGAAGCTTCCCCCAAGATGAAACCTCCCTGGAGCCTCGAGCTCCCTGAAGGGCCGGGAGAGACCATCCCGTCAAGAGGTCGCACGTGGACGCGGAGCAATCCGTTCCAAGCGCAGCGATCCTCATCGCCCGTGAGGCTTGATCTTCTTTTATTGTCTGAGGCTTAAATGCCGCAGCAATCCGAACAAACGCATATCGCAGTCTAACCTGTTGATTCAAGAATCTTCGATCACTGCTACACTCCGTAGTCATTCCTTCGACAGGAATGACTCACGTATACGCTGGCGACTAGAGCGCAGGGGCCACACCCGTTCCCATTCCGAACACGAGCGTTAAGACCTGCAGCGCCGATGGTACTCCGTCCGAGAGGACGCGGGAGAGTAGGCCGTCGCCGGCACCCCTTGAAGGCGTCACATTGATCAATTCGATGTGACGCCTTTTTTTTTCACTCATGCCATCCCTGCCAGTCCACTGAACACAATGCAACGATGATCGCAGTCGGCGCCGTCCAGCTCCTGATTCTACTCCTCGGCCTCGCGCGGGCGAAATTCCTGTCCGTCTCCCTCGGGCCCGCTGGATACGGCCTCGTCAGCACCATCGACCAGCTCGTTCTGGCATTGATCAGTCTCGGTGCAATCGGACTTCCATTTGCGGGCCTCAAGTTCATGGCGCGCGCGCATTCCGAAGGGCAAGAGTCCTTCGAGCGCACCTACGTCGGCTTCCTCTGGGCCCTCGCTTCACTTGGCGTACTCACAGCGGCGACGGGCATCACGCTCGCTGTCTTCACCCCGGAGATCTTCGGCCGCGAGCTCGCCGGATACAGTCCGCTGCTTGCGCTCGCGATGCTCGGTATTCCCGCGGCAATGGTCAACATACTCGTCGCCAATGCGCTCGCCGCGGCGCAGCGCGGAACCACGAGTGCACTGGTCACGCTGGGGATCCAGGGCGCCCTCTTCGCAACCACCGTTGCCGGCGTGCTCGCCGCCGGACCCCGCGGCCTGTACATCGCAACCGCAACGGGCGGACTGCTGGTGACAGTCGTAACCGTCGCCTCACTCCGTCGCTCGCTTGGATCTCCGGCCTATGGCAGCTTACGGTGGCTTCGATCTGCCGTCCGGCGTGAGAACAAGATTCTCGCGTATTCCGCCTGGATTTACCTCGCAACGGCGGGCTACGCGGTGTCACTCTCGGGGCTCCGCACATCCGTCTTCTCGCATCTGGGAGCGACGAGCGCGGGACTGCTGCAGGCGGCGCTCGGCCTGGCGCTCACCATGGGTGCGGTGATCAACCCGATCAGCAATCTCATTCTGACTCCATATCTCAACAGGACGATCGCGACCCCCGAAAAAGTGTCGTCGGCAAACCAGTTTGCTTCGCGCGTCCTGACGTTGCTCTTCTTTGCTGCCCTGCCCCTTGTGCTGTTCCCGCGCCTCGTCATAAGCGTGCTGTTCGCGCCCGAATTTCTCCCAGCGGCCGGAATTCTGTTTGCGTTCATCCTCTGGCAGTGCCTTGCGCAATTCGTGAACGTCTACACCCAGCTCCTGATCGGGCTCGACGACGTCGGGTTTGCGTGCGGAACAATGGCACTAAGCTATGGAACGGTTTTCCTGCTCGCGCCGCTCACGACGGCGCGCTTCGGCCTTCAAGGTGCCGCAGGGGCGCTGATCATCGGGTCGACATTGGGGGGCGTGACGAATCTGGTCAGGCTGAAAGAGCGCTTCGGTGCGCACCTCGAGCGGCGGGTGGCGGCTCGTCTCACATTCACCATCGGCATGATCGCTGCGGGGGTCGCAGTTTCATTCGCTTCCGAAGAACGGTCGTCTCGAGGCGTGATGTTGCGGGCGGCGGTCGCAGTTCTCTGCATCGCCGCGCAGTGGGTGCTGCTCGACAACGGCGAGCGCGACTGGGTCAGATCAAGATTCCGCGGGCTCGGGCTCTCGCGGAATGCTGCGAATTAGCTTAGCCGGGGAACCGGCCCAGATCTCGTTCGGAGGAACGTTCTTCGTGACGACACTTCCCGCGCCAATGACCGCGTTGTCGCCGATCGATATCCCGGGCATTATTACGCACCCCGCGCCAACCCAGACATTATTCCCGATTGTTATTCCAACGCGTGTTTCGTCCCATGGATTGTGCAGATACGTGCGGTTCGGGTGGACGGCGTGGTTTGCGGCGATGAGCACAGAGTTCGCGGCGATCGCAGTGTTGCTTCCGATGTGAATCTCGCCACCCGCGGCGCGAACGCTGACGCCCATTGTGAGAACCGAGTTGTCTCCGATACTGAAGCGCCCCAATACGCTCGAATGTTTGACACGGTGATATACGATCACCTCGCAAAAAGGGCCGACCCTGACATTGCGTCCGATTGCGATCGCATCGATGTCCGAAAACCCATAATCCCAGACGGCGGTCGGGTCGGAGCTCAGCGTCGGATTCCGGTACATGACACGGTGTGCGAGCAGCCGCCGCGCCGCACGCGCTCTGAGCTGGCGCACAGCGATCAGCAAATGCACGAGCGGGTTCATCGTCCTGAGCTGCTGGAGGCGCCGGCATCCCGCCGCGCGCGTTGAGGGTTCGCGGCGTTATCCGTTTGGTTTGTCGTCTGGCCGCGATGCCAGTCCACCGTTTTTTCCAGACCGACGCCGAGCGGTGTGCGAAAACTCCACCCCAGTGTTCGCGCAGCATGCTCGGTAGAGCCGACTAGTCGCTGTAGATCGGAGTGCCCGGTGGGAAGCGCGCCGCGTCGGACGTCGATCGACGCACGGGTGATCTGAAGGACGAGATCCGTGACTTGAGAGATCGAATGCTCCACCCCTGTCGCGAGATTGATCACACCGCCGCGTATGCCCGGGGTCGATGCCGCGAGAAGGATGCCTTCGACGACGTCGTCGATGTAAATCAGGTCGCGTGTCTGGGTTCCATCGGTCATCTCGAACGGTCGACCCGAAAGGCACGCCTCGATCAGGCCGGGAATGAAAAATCGCTGCGACTGGGCGGGACCGTAGACAAGGGCAGGGCGGAGATTGACCACCTGAAACCCCAGGTCTCGCTGTATCGACTGGCAGAAATGAGTTGCCGCGACCTGGCTGGCCGAGTAAGCCGAAACTGGCTGCTCGCGATCGCCTTCAGTATACGGAATGCTCGACCTGCCATACTCCTCGAGCCCGCCCACGCGGACCATCGTACGTACTTTTGCAACGCACTCTGACGCGGCTTTCACCACGTTGATGGTCCCGAGGAAATTGACGGCGATGCTCCGTTCGATTGCGTTCCAGCCCCCTTCGGAGCGTCGCGCGCTCGTATCACCGGCGAGGTGAAACACCACCCCGGGCCTGGCAGCGTTGAAAGCGCCGAGCAGGGCGGGAAAATCTGTTACATCGGCGCGGTGAACCGTCACGCCGTCGACTGCATCTGCGAGCCGATTCAATGATGAGGACGCGCGGCAAACCGCGTGAACGTCGGCTCCTGCGGAAACGAGTCGAGCCGCGGTGTGGGAACCGAGAAATCCCGACGCGCCGGTGACGAGCACGCGCACACCCTCGTAGCCGCTCATCTTCGCATGTTCAGCCGAGGATTCTGGGTTCTGGAATCGGGAGGATGAACTTGCCTCCTGCTGCCTGAAACGCAGCCTGCTGGGTCATGATCTCGTCCGCGAAATTCCATGCGAGAATGAGCAGGTAATCAGGAGATGCCTCGGCGATATGCTCGGCCGGTAAGATCGGGATGTGCATTCCGGGGGAATACCTGCCGTGCTTGAGAGGATTGCGGTCCGCGAGAAAGTCGAGGAGATCGGTGCCGATTGCACAGTAGTTGAGGAGAGTGTTTCCCTTCGCGGGCGCTCCGTAGCCGGCGAGTTTTGCGCCGCCTTCCTTGAGTTGGCGAAGCATTTTGACGAGGGTTGTTCTAATCTCTCCCGTCCGCGTCGCGACAGCATCGTACGTCGATTTCTCGAACAAGCCGGCCTCTCTCTCGCGCTGGATCCAGGCTTGTGCCACACCGGCACCCTGAGATGCGAAGCTTTCGCGGCGCGCGCTCACTCTCATCGAGCCGCCATGAATCGGCAGTGGCTCGATATCCACGATCTTCATTCCAAAAAAGTCGAAGAGGTCGGCCAACGACTTCACAGTGAACGTGGAGAGATGCTCATGGTAGACGGTGTCGAATTCTGTCATCTCGACATACTTGATTGCCTCGGGTACTTCGATGATGAATGTGCCGTTGTCCGCCAGGAGCGTGGACACACCGGTTACGAATCCGTGAAGATCATCGATGTGATTGAACGTGTTGGTGGTAACGATGACTTTGGCCGGGCCCCATCGCTCACGAATTCGACCCGCAGACTCGCTGGTGAAGTACTCGTTGAAAACCTCAAGGCCCTGACTCCGGGCCATTTCCGCGATGTTTGCGGCGGGCTCGACGCCAAGCGTCGCTACCTCGAGATTCGCACAGGCCTTGAGAAGCAGACCATCGTTGCATCCGATGTCGACTACGCGGTCTGTTTGATCCGATATCCATCGGTCTCGAATGGCTTTCGCAAAATCCGTGAAATGCCGCTTCATCGTCTCCGAGCCCGACGGTACGTAGAGATATTCGGTGAAGAAGTCAGCCGGCAGCTGATCCCTGACGAGTATGAGGCCGCAGTCCAGGCACGCTATGGTGTCCAGCGGGAACCTCGGCTCTGGACGCGAGAGCTCTTCCTTCCGGAGGAATGCATTGGCGGGAGGGTGGTCACCGAGCGGGAGGAATGCATAAGTGTTGGTTCGCTTGCAGGCGCGGCAGACGATCGATTCAGCCATGGTTAATTGATTGGGTCAGTGTGCACCAACTGTTCTCACTACGTCCAGGGTTCGCCGGGTCGTATCGCTCCACCGGAGTGCTGAGCCACGCGCGAGCGCTTTTGCCTTGAGCGATTGTCGCAGAGTGTCATCGCTCAGCACTGTATGAATTGCGTGAGCCAGTGATTCCACCGTTGGCTGATCGATCATGAACGCATGCCCGCGCGCCACTTCACCGAGACCCCCACGATCGACTGCGACAACCGCGGTGCCGCACCCCATGGCTTCCACGGTGGTCATCGACCACCCTTCGAATTCGGAAGGATGTACGAACAGGTCCGCGGCGTTGTAAATCGCGACGAGCTCGGAGTGGTCCCTGATCTGCCCGTCATCCTGAACGACCGAATCCGCAACGCCCAGCTCCTTGCACAGTTCCCGAAGTGGAAGCCCATCGGGGTTTGGGCCGAACAAAAGCAGTCCGTGCGGCAGGTTGTGGGAATGCTTGAGCTGAGCGAAGGCGCGGATCAACATCGGAATGTTCCTCCGGGTCGAGCATTTTCCAGCGAAAAGGATGAACGGGCGGTTTCCGTCGAAAAATCGCTTTCTGACGCTGGTCAGGACAGCCGCGTCGTCGATTGGCCTGAACGAATCGTCACTGCCTTGTTCGACCACAGCAATGCGTTTCGGGTCAACGCCATAAAAGCTGGCGACGTCCTGCCTGGTTGTCTCGCACGGAACGATCACTCTCTCCGCCCGCAGCGCACTCCGGCGATAGAGCTTGCTGTAGGTGAACGAGTGCCACCGTGACTGCGCCGCGGGCTGAATCTCATTGACGCTGTGCGTTGCGACGACCAGAGGCGCCGACGTCACCAGCGGTGCGGTGTAAGCGGGACAGAACAAGACATCGGTGCCAGACGCAGCGAAACCGAGGCGCAGGTTCTCCCACACAATGCCGGAGACGTCTGGAGAAAGGACCTTTGGGCGGATGCGATCGGAGAGTCCGAGATACGCGAGCCCCGCGGGGTCGAGCTTTCGCCGCAGAAAGAGCGTGACCTCCTCCGACGGCTCGAGCATCCGGCTCCAGTAGCGCAGCATGTACTCGATGTAGCGTCCAACGCCCAGCCGCTGACCAGCGAGACGCTGGCCGTTGAACGCAATGCGCAACTATCGGAACCTCGACGCGAACTGGCTGAAGGTTTCGTGCATGTAGTCTATCTGTGCGTCGTTCAGCCCATGATGACACGCGATCAGCATTCCCCCGCGCATCACGCGATCCGCGTTGGGATACCCATCGGCCGATTCCTTTCGCACGATGTCCGCAAAGCCAGGCTGGCGGAGGATGTTCCCTGTAAACACGGTGCGCGTCTGAATGTCAGCGCGCTCGAAGAAGATCTGCAGATCGCGTCGCGTGAATGGCGCCGCGTCGCGGACAATCAGCGGAAACGCGAGCCATCCCGTTCGGCTCCGCGGCATCTGTTGCGGAAGAATGAACCACTCCTCGAACTCGCTGAAGAAACCGAGCTGTGCGGCGAAGTTCCGCTCACGCGCCGCAATATTGCTTTCCAGTCGGGACAGCTGAACGAGACCAAAGGCCGCACCGATCTCGGACGGCTCCAGATTGTAGCCGAGTCTCGTGAACACGAACTTTGCGTCATAAGGAATTCCCCCGACGTCTACGGCGAAGCGCGCCTCCACATCCTCCGAGTCGACGAATAGCGAAGAGGAGCGGCCCCAGCTCCTTCGAAGCCGTGCCTCCTCGTTCCAGCTATCGTCGTTGATGCAGAGCATTCCTCCGTTACCCGCGCAATTGATGACGTGAGATCCGTAGAAACTCGTGGTGCTGATGTGAGACCACGTTCCGGTGCTCTTGCCATCGAGCGTTGCACCGAGGGTGTCCGCCGAGTCCTCGATGACGAACAGGTTGTGGCTACGAGAGATCTCTCCAATCCTTGCCCAGTCCGGCAGGTTCCCGATCAGGGACGGGATCATCAGGGCTCTAGTCTGCGGAGTGATCGCCTCCTCGATCCGGCCCACATCGATGTTGAACGTCGACTCCTCCACATCGATGAAGGAAGGTGTCAACCCGCTCCGGACGAGGGGTGCAACGGTTGTAGCAAACGTCAGGGCCGGCGTTATGACTTCCGACCCCCGAGGAAGGCCGAGCAGCTCGACCGCCAGGTAGTTGGCGCTCGACCCTGAGTTGACCATCACGCCGTGACGCTTTGAGAAAAGCGATGCAACGCTCGCCTCGAAACTCTTTACGTGAGGGCCCATCTGAGTCGACGTGCGCAGAACGTGCACGACGGCGGCGATCTCCTCTTCGCCGTGTACCGTTTGTCCGTAGGGGACGCGCATGCGCCGCGTTCCGGCCGTCGTCTCGCTCGTTCCTGTCATCTCAGTTCTCCGCGGCCACGATATCACTCCAGTAAGAGCGGAGAATGCCCTCGATTGAAGAGGGAACGTCCTCGCTGTTGAACCGACGATAGCCACTCACGGTCAGCTCGATCGCGCGATCGAGCGAAAGAACCGGCCGCCAGCCGAGCAGAGTCTGAGCCTTGCTCGAATCGATCTTCAGCACGCCGGCCTCGGGAGGCGCGTTCTGCTCGGCGCGATGGGTGATCTCGATATCGCCCCATGCATGGCCGACGCGAGCAGCCAGCTCTCCCACGGACGCGCCGTCCTCCGATCGCGGACCGAAGTTCCACGCACCGGCGAATTCCTGGCCCCTATCAGCGAGTGCGCGGCCGAGCATCAGGTATCCTCTAAG
>DATAIM010000089.1:0-4201 GCA_036262655.1 Gemmatimonadaceae bacterium
CACAATCGCTTGTGAAAGCGATCGACTCGATGATGGAGGATGGCACTCAGGAGCGGATGTCGCGCAACAGTCTCGAGGCGTTCGAAGCGAATTACTCGGCAGAAAAGGTCTACTCGAGCTTGATCGACTACGTGCTCGGATTTGCGCGACACGCTGCTGATGTCAGCTGATATGAGCGTCGCGGATGAGCTGATTGGGCCAGCGATCACGGACGTCGCGGGCGAACCCGCCGGCGCCACACAACGCGAGCGGCTTCTCGGACGCTATCACTGGGCCGCGTCATACTGCGAGGAGCGCGCTGTCGTGGAGGTCGCGTGCGGCACCGGGCAGGGGCTCGGGTTGCTGAAGACGCGGGCCCGGAGCGTTTGCGGATGTGACCTGAGCATGGTCAACCTGGAGCGAGTCCGAACAACCTACGGCTCCGCGATCCCATTGGCGCGGACGGACGCGCAGGTGCTCCCATATGCAACCGGGTCGCTGGACATCGTGATACTTCTCGAGACGTTGTATTTCCTGCCGGACGCCGACGCATTTCTAGCAGAGGCTCACCGCGTGCTACGACCTGGGGGCCACTGTCTCATCTCCGCCATCAACAAGGATTGTCCCGACTTCAATCCGAACCATCCGCTGTATTTCGCCCACTACGGCGCGCCTCAGCTTGCGGCGAAGCTGCACTCGAATGGAATGGAGCCCTCGTGTTTCGGTATCATTCCGATGGACCAGCCATCGGTGCGGAGCAAAGTCTTTCGTCCCTTGAAGCAGGTCGCTGTCAAACTGAACCTGATCCCTGACAGCATGCAGGCGCGGCTTCTCCTCAAGCGGATCGTTTTTGGGCGCCTCGAACCGATGCCAGCTGACATCTCGGGTATTCCGGCTCCCACGAGACCGCCGGTGCAAATCGCCGCGGACGTTCCCGACACCGTTCATCAGGTTGTTCTTTGCGCCGGGAAGAAACGCTGAACGCAACCGGTTCGAACCATGGTCGACCGGTTATCGAAATCGTTCGCCCGATCGTGTTCATCACTGTTCAGTACGGTAATCCCGCGGACACCGAGACCTTTCTCGAAAGTCTCGCAAGTCTCGAGGATACGGATACCTGCCAGGTCGTCATCGTCGACAATCCGGCAAAGGACGCCGCGCCTGCAAGCTCTCTCCAGAAGACCTACCCCATGCCGGTTCAGCGCGTTGGCGCACCCACCAACCTCTACTACTGGGGAGGAGCTGCGTTCGCGATCGAGGCCATCCGTCGGTCGAACAATGCCCTTCCGCGATGGTTGGTCATCTGCAACAACGATGTCCAGATCGGGCAAGTCGATTTTCTCAAGCGGCTTGGGAAGATCGACGCGATCCAGTTTCCGATTGTCGCTCCAGCAGTCACATCACTCGCGTCGCACCGGGACCAGAATCCGATGCTGCCTGGGCCCCCCGGATTTCTGAAACGACTCAAATGGCGAATGTACGACGTCGCGTACCCCGTGGCGGTGGCGATGCTGTTCGCTCACCGTGTCCTAAAGCGGCCGGACGGGGGTCGGAGGCCTGGAGACGCCGGGGCGCGAAGGAAGATTCATGCGCCTCATGGAGCGTTCGTGATCCTTTCATCGACATTTTTTGAGCGCGGAGGTTCGCTCGACACCCAAGTCCCGCTGTTCGCCGAGGAGTTGACACTGGCTGAGACGGCGCGGCAGCTCGGCTTGCCGATCTGGTATTTCCCGGATCTTCACGTGAACCATGCGGAGCACAGCACGACCGGTGCGGAGTTGACCCGCGCGAAGTATTCGCTCGAGAGGCTGGCGCGACGCCGGTACTATCATCTGCGGCGAAATTCCAGCGTAAGGCACGAGACTGGCAATTGAACCGGCGTGCACGATAAATTGTAGTCTGGCAATCAGTTGGGTGCTCTGATCCGCCGTGTTTTAGCCCACCCTGCGATTCGACCAACCAACCCGGTCCGAATGTCCAGCTCCGTTTCAGCGGCCAAGTCGATTCCGTTTTTTCGCTACCCTCATCTCTTCGCGCAGCAGCGTGACGAGATCCTGAGGGCAATGACCGCGGTAATGGAACGCGGAGCGTTCATCCTGCAGAGCGATCTCGTGGAGTTCGAAGCGGGTGTCGCTTCGTTCACCTCAGCAAAGCACGCGCTCGGTGTTGCGAATGGAACCGATGCCCTGATTATCGCTCTGAGAGCGGCGGGAATCGGTGCGGGTGACGAGGTAATCGTCCCGTCGCACACGTATGTAGCGTCTGCCGCTTCAATTCACTTTGCCGGCGCCATTCCCGTTCTGGTGGATTGCGGTCCGGATCATATGGTCGACCCAGCGTCCGTTGACGCGGCTGTCACACCGAGGACCAGGGCGATCATGCCGGTGCAACTCAATGGCCGCACGTGCGACATGGATGCGCTTCAGGCCATCGCCGACGCGCACGGGCTACTGATCGTAGAAGACGCCGCGCAGGCGATCGGGTCGAAGTTCAGGGGAAGGAACGCCGGCACGTTCGGCATCGCCGCGGAGATCAGCCTTTATCCGGCGAAGATTCTCGGCTGCTTCGGCGACGGCGGTATTCTGCTCACCGACGACGACGAGATGGCGCAGAAGATGTCCCTGCTTCGCGATCACGGCCGGGATGAAACGGGCCTTGTCGTCACGTGGGGGCTCAACTCGAGGCTCGACAATCTTCAGGCCGCTATCCTCAACGTAAAGCTTCGGCAGCTCGCCTCCGAGATCGAGCGGCGACGTCAGATCGCCCGTCTGTACCGTGAGGGACTTCAGGAGCTCGATGACATCGTTCTGCCGCCCGGCCCCGATGACGATCCCGATCATTTTGACGTCTATCAGAACTATGAGATCGAGTCAGGGCGCCGGGACGACCTGAGAGCGCACCTCGAGAAGGACGGTATCCGCACCATTATCCAATGGGCTGGAAAACCGGTTCATCATTTCGACGGCCTCGATCTACCAGCGTTCAATCTGCCGAACACTGACCGATTGTTCACGCGCTGCTTTCTGCTGCCGATGAACACCTCACTGACGGACGATGAAGTCCTCTACGTTTGTGAGCGTATCCGGAAGTTCTATGCGGGGTAGCGTCGAGACGGCGACATACCAGAGCGCGTCCTCGCTCGGAAATCTTGCCGACGCGGAGCGCTACCACGAGCCTCTCTCGATCGACTCGGAGGACATGGAGGCCCTGGACTCGGGGCTCCAGCGAATGATCCTCATCCGTGTAGTCGAAGAGAAGATCGGGGACATGGTGTCGCAGGGTATCGTCAAGTGCCCGTGTCACCTCGCAATCGGGCAGGAAGCACCGGCCGTAGGCGTCGCTGGCTATGTGCGAAAGGGTGACAGGGTATTTGGGGCACACCGCTCCCACGGGCATTTCCTGGCGCTCGGTGGATCACCTCACGGGCTGCTTGCCGAGGTCCAGGGAAAGGACACCGGTGTCTCGCGCGGGATGGGTGGATCGATGCATCTGATCGACATTCCGAACGGACTTTTTGGTACCGTGCCGATCGTTGGAGCGACCATTCCGATCGCAGTCGGCGCGGGGATCGCGGCGAAGATGGACGGCAACGGCGATATGGCCGTGTCGTTTTTCGGTGATGGTGCGACGGAGGAAGGCGCATTTCACGAATCCATGAATCTGGCAGCCGTGACGAAGGCGCCCGTTCTGTTCGTTTGTGAAAACAACTTCTTCTCGAGCCATCTGCACATCAACCTGCGGCAGCCCGACGCATCCGTCTGTCGTTACGCGGAGGCACACCGAATCGAATGGGCGCGAGCAGACGGGAACGACCTGGCCGCCATTCGCGCAGTAACGAAGGAAGCAGTTGAATCGATTCGTGCCGGGGAGGGCCCGAGATTCCTCGAGCTCGTCACGTATCGCTGGCGCGGACATGTCGGTCATCGTGAGGATGAGGATGTGGGCGTGAAGCGCAAGGACGATCTGACGCGCTGGAAGCTGCGGGATCCCATCAGCCGTCTCGCCGTGGCGCTGGAGTCGGCAGGCGCGCTCGACCGGACGCAGCTGAAGAGCTACTGGACCGAGGCTCACGCGCTCGTCGAGGAAGCCTGGTCGGCTGCAACGCACGACGGCTATCCCCCGGCCAAGGCGCTGCTCAGCCGCGTGTATAGCGGGTCGATGGCGCGAAAGCAGTGAAGCGAACGCCGGTCACCACGGGGTACGGCGCCGCGATTCGCGACGG
>DATAIM010000090.1:0-18332 GCA_036262655.1 Gemmatimonadaceae bacterium
TCGCTGAGAGTAAGCGGCTTCCCGGCCTGGGCAAGTTGCGTCAACGCACTCTGCTTGGCCATTGAAAGACCGACCTTCGCGAGAGCCCCTTCGAGCTGGTCACCAATTTCCTGCGCCGCATGCAGAATGGAAAACGCAAAATGTGGCTCAGTCTTGGCCGTGCGGGGTCGCGGAGCAGCCTTCGTTTTGTTCATCGCTGTATAATACAGGTACAGCATTCCCTTGTCAAGCAGGGTTTAGCGCCGCTTTTTTCCGCCGGGGCTCCGCTCGAGACGGGCCGTGACGCGCTGTCCTCGTATTTTGGCCCGGCCTACAGCTTCGATGACCGCCTCCGCAGCCGATTCCGGTACCTCCACGAGAGAAAAGCCGTTCCCCATCTCGATCGCGCCGATGTCGCGGCCCGCAATCCCCGCCTCGTTCGCGATCGCTCCAACAAGGTCCGCGGGCCGTATACCTGTTTTTCTCCCGAGTCCGATGTAAACCCTGACAACACGTTCTTTCGCTTTTGTCTTCCCTGCTGCCCGTGATGGCCGCTCATCCCGAGACCGGTGGTCGGCGCGCGCTTCCCCATCGCCGCGAGATCTTGCTTTTCGCGGGAGCGCCGCAGTGTCGCGCGGGGGATGCACCACCGCGATCTCTTCCTCGTTCTCACCCCGATTTCCGCCGGCCTCGTGCGCGAGCTTTACTGCCGCCGCGGCAATGTCGAGCAGGTCGATATCCTCCCCGAGCGTCGCAACGACGGCACGATATGGATCGAGTGATCCGGATTCCACGGCGGTTCGGACAGCGGCGCTCGTCGCCTCCAGCCGGCGAGCGCGGAGATCGAGCACAGAAGGGATTGTGCCGACGCGGATTTTCTGTCGCGTATGCTGCTCGATGTTGCGAAGCATGCGTGCCTCTCGCGGCTCGGCCAATGTGATCGCGGTACCTTCGCGACCCGCGCGAGCTGTTCGGCCGATGCGATGCACGTACGCATCGGGCGCGGCTGGAACATCGAAGTTGACGACGTGCGAAAGGTGACCGATGTCGAGCCCGCGCGCGGCGACATCAGTCGCAACGAGAAGATCGAGGGCACCATCCCGAAAACGGCGCATTACCCGGTCGCGCTGCTCCTGCGACAGTCCACCATGAATCGCCTCCGACCTGTATCCCCGTGAATTGAGCTTTTCGGTCAGCTCGTCGACCTCCGTCCTGGTGCGACAAAACACCAGTGCCGACTCTGGATCCTCGATGTCGAGTATTCGCCCGAGCGCTGCCGCTTTCTGCTGACGCTGAACCATATACGCGACCTGCCGCACCTTTGGCATGGTGCCCGCCTCGGCCCTGTCCGCCTCGATGCGCACACTGACCGGATCGGTGAGATGACGTCTGGCGATCGCCTTGATCCGCGGAGCGATCGTCGCTGAAAACAACGCGGTTTGCCGACCCGGAGGTGCGGCGTCGAGAATCGCTTCGAGGTCTTCCGCGAACCCCATGTCGAGCATCTCGTCTGCTTCGTCGAGGATCACAATGCGCAGCTGAGAGAGGTCCAGCGTCTTCCGCTTGATGTGATCCAGTGCGCGCCCGGGTGTCGCAACGACAACATCCACTCCGCGCCTCAGCACAGTCAGCTGCTTGTGAATCGACTGGCCACCGTATACGGGCAGCACTCGTGCTCCCGTGGGCTTACCGTATTTGTGTATTGCCTCGGAAACCTGCATCGCCAACTCGCGCGTGGGGACCAGTACCAGCGCGCGAATGCTCGCCGCACCTCGCCTTCGATCGGGGTCGGACGCCAGCTGTTGAATGAGCGGGAGTGCGAATGCGGCAGTCTTCCCCGTTCCTGTTGCAGCCTGCCCGAGCAGGTCGCGTCCCGCGGCGAGGGCCGGGATCGCCTCGCGCTGGATTGGAGTTGGCTCTTCGTATCCAAGTCCGGTGAGCGCATCGGCGATCTCAGCGCTCAGGCCAAGTGCACCGAATCCGTTCGAGGGGAGGCGTGCTTCATCGCCAGTTTTCATCGCGTTCGTTTTCAAAGTGATTGTGCGAGATCATCCGGCCTCAAGCCAGCGAGCGGCCGACTGATTGTGATAGGCTCGTGTGCAAGCAGGTGCGAACCACGAGCCAGCGCAACCCGTATACCGGGAATTCGCGACCAGGAATGCGCTGCTCGCGGCCCGAATACAGCCCTTCACCGTCGGATGGCGGTGCTCGCGGCTGCTCGTCTCTAATTTCGTCCGGTCGGAGAAAATCGAGCCGAGTGACAACTCTTCAGTGCGGGGTCAGGTGGCGTGAGCAGGAGGATTGCGGTACCGTTTCGGGCAAAGCCGGTTACTCGGTCGGGATTCCTTATGATTCTGTCGAGCTCCTCCGATTCAGCGATTCCTGAAAGTCTGCGGCTGAGACGCGAGCGCGCCGAGCGGATCACCAATGCTCTGCGCGCAGCTATTCTGGTCCTCCTGGCGTTTGCGGCGGTTGCGTACTCCACCGTTCTTTCGCCCGAGCTCGAGCGGGCGAACGTCATGTTACTCGTCCCAATGCTCTCGTGGACCGTTGCGCAGTACCTGCTATGGTACCGCGCGGACAGGCTGCCCGAGTGGCTGCCACTGACGAATGCCATCGTGGACGTAACAGCCGTAACCGGCATCATCGCGGGGTACGCCATCGCCGGATCGGGTGCGTTGGCATTGCGATCGCCGATTTTCATCATGTATTTCATTGTACTGGCCGCACGACCAGTGGCCTCCTCGGTACGAAAAACGGCCGTGGTCGCGACGCTCCTGGTCGCGCAGTACGCCATTCTTGTTTTCTGGCTCAAAGCCACGGGCAGGATCGCACCGGTTGTCAATCCGATGGAGGCCATCCCCGCCGGGACGATCTCCTACCTCGACGAAGGCGCGAAGGTGGGATTGCTCGCAGTTGCGGGTGCCATCGCGACCTACGGCACGATATGGGTAGAAGGCCTCGTTATCGAATCCGCGAAGGAGTCCGCAGAGCGGCAGCGGGTTCAGACCCGCCTCGTCCAATCGCAGCTCGATACGCTCAGGCTTCAGCTCAGTCCGCATTTTCTTTTCAATGCTCTCAATAGCGCGATGGCGCTCATTGGGGTGGACGCAGCCGCCGCAGAGCGAATGCTCACCGCCATCAGCGACTTCCTCCGCACTGTTCTCCACAGTTCAACCGAACCCGAGGTGACGGTGGACCAGGAGCTCGGGCTGCTGGAGAACTACATCGAGATCCAGCGCGTTCGTTTCGGCGACAAGCTCAGGGTGATTTTCGATATCGACGATTCCCTGCGCTCGGCGATGGTTCCAAGCCTTCTGCTGCAGCCCCTCGTCGAGAACTCGATCCGGCACGGAATCGGCCCGCGCGCGTCGGGTGGCACGATAACCGTATGCGTTCGCGCAGAGGAGAAAGACCTGTGCATCGAAGTGGTGGACGATGGCATCGGTCCCTCTGCGCGACGCAGCCGGGAGAAACCGCGAGGCTCGGGCCTCGGGCTCGCCAACACTGCTACGCGACTGAATCACCTTTACGGGGACAGGCACCGCTTCGAGACGGGGCCTGGCAAGCGCGGTGGTTTCGTTGTGCGAGTATATCTTCCGATCAAATTCTCGGATAAGCCTGCCAGAGGAGTGCGTCAGATGCCTGAACCGGAATCGGTGATGGGAGCATGACCGCGCCAAAGCCGGAGGGGCGAATGCGCATCCTGGTCGTTGACGACGAGACTCTCGCCCGTCAGCGGCTCCGGTCACTGCTGGCGAAGCGACCGCAGTTCGAGGTCGTCGGCGAATGCGCCACCGGCGAAGACGCCGTAAAGGCGATTCGCGCCCTCACACCTGATATCGTGCTGCTCGACGTTCAGATGCCCGAGCTCGATGGCTTCGATGTCATAAGCGAGATCGGCGCGCAGAACATGCCCACGGTAATCTTCGTCACGGCGTTCGATGATTACGCGATCGACGCGTTCGACGTCGGCGCGGTCGATTACCTGCTGAAGCCGGTGGAAGAGGATCGCTTCAACAAGACTCTCGACAGGGCAGTAAAGCGATTTCACGAGTCTGCCGACGGCGCAACCTCCTCACAGATCTCGGCGCTCCTGCGAAAAGTGGCTGCATTCTCCCCCTCGAGCGACCGATTCGCCGTCAAAGTGCATGGAAAAGTCCTGTTCCTCGATCCCGCCGAGATCTACTGGATACAGGCGCGCGACGACGTGGCGCGAGTGCATCTCGCCGACTCCGCGTACGATGTCCGCGAACCGCTCAGCCACCTCGAGTCGAGACTTCCCGCCTCCTCATTCCTCCGGGTTCACCGATCCGTGATCGTGAACACGTCGCATATCCGAGCGGCTGAGCCCTTCGACCAGGGCGACCAGATGTTGACGCTGAGAAATGGGAAGCGAATCACAACCGGCCGAAGCTATCGGAAGGTGGTACAGGACTTTTTGAGGGGAGTCACTTAGAACCCGCCCGGGATCGCTTCCCGCCAACGGACGGGATTTGTTTTTGACCGTTCCGGGCACGTGCCCTGCTCTCTGAAACCTCACGCGTCCAACACTGGATTGCGGCAACGAAGGGTTTCAGAAGAGAAGAGGTTACGATGGGCACACAGCAGCAAGTGGCGCGACCGGCACGAAGAGCGCTGTCGTCGAACGGACGATTCAGGGAGCCGGTCCGGGGGGCTCCACGGCACTCGACAGACGTCTTCGCGTCCGATCGCACTCCGGTCACCAATTTCCTCGGCTGGTTCAGTATTGGACTGGGGCTCGCGGAGATTCTCGCGCCTGCCGCAGTGGCGCGCCTTATCGGAGTCGATGAAGAAGATCACAAGCGGTTACTGCGGGCATATGGCGCGCGTGAAATCGCAGCCGGCGTGGGAATCCTTACCAGACCAAAGCCAACCTACTGGATGTGGAATCGCGTCATCGGTGACGCGGTCGATCTCGCTTCGCTGGGCCGTGCCATGCGCTCCAGCACAAACGATCACACGAGACTTCGCATGGCTACCGCAGCCGTTATTGGCGTCACCGCTCTCGACCTGGTCGACAGTGTTCGGCTGACGAGCGAGAAGGCCGCTGCGACTGGACACGACGAAGGCAGCTTCACAATTCCGAATGAAAACGTGGACGGAACCCGCATGCTTTCGGCGGCGATTCGCGTAAATCGGCCGGTGGAAGAGGTGTTCGAGTTCTGGAAGAATCCGTCGAATTACCCGCTCTTCATGAGCCAGATGGAATCGGTACGAGTGACGGGGACCGGCCGCTCGCACTGGAAGGTCAAGGCTCCCGCGGGATTCTCCGTCGAATGGGACGCCGAGTTGATGACAGAGCTCGCGAACGAGATGATAAGCTGGCGCGCCACCGACGACGCGCGGATGGAGAACGTATCGACGGTGCGGTTCGAGGAGGCGCCGCGCGGGCGTGGG
Source organism: Gemmatimonadaceae bacterium (assembly GCA_036262655.1). Lineage (GTDB taxonomy): Bacteria > Gemmatimonadota > Gemmatimonadetes > Gemmatimonadales > Gemmatimonadaceae > UBA4720. Next base: position 5,401 of record DATAIM010000090.1, read on the forward strand.
ACCATCGTTCGGATTGAAGTCGAATTCAAGCCAAAGGCAGGGCCCCTGGGCAACAAGCTCGCGCATCTTTTCAGATCCATTCCTAAGACTCAGATGGCCAATGACCTGCGTCGATTCAAGCAGGTGATCGAGGTCGGCGAGATCCTCAAGTCCGATGCGACGGCGGTACCCGCGCTGATGCAAGCGGCGCAGCCGCCCGAAGAGAAAGCGCTGGAGGAAGAGCCATGAAAGCGACCTGCTGGGAAGGCCCTCGCCACGTCAAAGTGGAAAGCGTTCCGGATCCCAAGATCCTCAATTCGCGAGACGCCATTGTCAGGATAACGTCGACGGCCATCTGCGGATCGGACCTCCATCTCTACAACGGGTTCATGCCGACGATGGAGCGGGGCGATGTACTCGGTCACGAGTTCATGGGCGAGGTGATGGAGGTCGGGCGGGAGGTGAAGACCCTCAAGGTGGGGGACCGCGTGGTGGTTCCCTTCCCGATCGCATGCGGCGCGTGCTGGTCGTGCCAGCACGATCAGTGGTCCCTCTGCGAGAACAGCAACCCGAACGCCTGGATGCAGGAGAAAATGCTCGGACACCATGGCTCCGGCGTATTCGGCTATTCGCACATGCTGGGCGGGTTTGCGGGCGGGCAGGCTGAATTCGCGCGCGTGCCCTTCGCCGATGTCGGTCCCCTCAAGGTGCCGGAAGGATTGACGGACGAGCAGGTCCTGTTTCTGTCCGACATTTTCCCGACCGGCTATATGGGTGCCGAGATGTGCGACATCGCCCCGGGAGATACGATTGCGGTGTGGGGCTGCGGTCCAGTGGGTCAATTCGCTATTGCGAGCGCGAAGCTTCTCGGCGCCGAGCGGGTGATCGCGATCGACCGGTTTCCATATCGGCTCCAGATGGCGCGCGACAGGGCCGGGGCTGACGTCACCATAAACTACGATGAGACCAATGTGATGGAGGCGTTGAACGACCTTACGGGAGGAGTAGGGCCCGACGGCTGCATCGACGCCGTCGGAATGGAATCGCACGCGCCCGGGATCGAAGGTCTGTACGACAAATCCAGGCAGGCGATGCGGCTGGAGAACGACAGGCCGGTTGCATTGCGTCACGCGATAATGTCATGCCGCAACGGCCGGACGGTTTCGGTGATTGGCGTGTACAGCGGCTTCATTGACAAGTTCCCGATCGGGTCTCTCATGAATCGGTCGATCACGATCAAGAGCGGGCAGTGTCATGTGCACCGCTACATGAAGCCTCTCCTTCAGCATATCATAAACGGCGATATCGATCCGAGCTTCGTGATCAGTCATCGGATGAGCCTCGATGATGCGCCGGTTGGCTACGACATCTTCAACCGTAAGGAGGACGACTGCGTCAAAGTCGTACTCAAGCCGGGTGAAGTGCTGCACTGACATTCAATGGGCCGCGTGAAATTTGGTTTCACGCGGCCCTCTCCCCTGTCCGATGCTGAACTTTACGAGATGGCTGGAGAGTCGACGCTCTGGACGTGAATACCGCGCTCGAGTGTCTGCTTGATGGGACACCGGTCGGCAATCGCGACAAGCCGCTTCTGCTGATCGTCCGTGAGCTCTCCGGACAGCCGAATCCGACGCTGGATGTGCCCTATGCCCACCTTTTCGGTTTCGCATGTCCCGCAATCTTTCTCGTGTGAGCGACCGGACCTGAGCTGCACCGTTGCTCCTTCGAGTGGCCATCCTTTTCTGTCCGCATACATCCGGAGTGTCATGACCGTGCAGCCGGCGAGAGCGCTCAGCAGATAATCATAGGGGGTCGGCCCGAGGTCAGTCCCACCTACGGAGAACGGCTCGTCGGCGGTCATTTTATGCGCGCCCGCGATCACCTCGGTAGTGAATCCCTGCTTCCCGATGTGTGCAGTGACCCAGCCTCCGGCGTCCTCCGGATGCGGTTCACTCCGGCTGTCCTTTTGAGGGTCCTTCAATCTGCCTCCCGTGGTATCGGAGTGTGATGACGGTGCTTGTGGGCGGTGAGTATGACGTTTGAGGCCATACTATCGTGTTGCGACGGCCACTGCTACAATGGCCGCTGCGTTATGACGAATTCGCCGCCGCAGGAAACCGAAGCCGGATCACTCGCCCGGGGGCTGAGCCTCATCGCGGCAACCGCCATCGTTGTTGGCGGAATCATCGGAACCGGGGTGTTTCTCAAAGCCAGAGTCATGACGTGCAACGTGGGCACGCCTGGTCTCGTGATGCTCGCGTGGGTGGGTGCGGGAATGCTTTCACTTGCTGGCGCGCTGACCTACGCGGAGCTCGCCGCAATGATGCCACGTGCGGGGGGCGAGTACGTGTTCATGCGCGAGGCATACGGCCCTCGATGGGCGGTCGTGTATGGATGGACGCAAGTGTCTATCACGTACACGGCGTCGCAGGCCGCAAAGGGCATCGCCCTCGCGATCTTTCTCAATGCCCTGCTCGGAGGTGCGCTGTCGGGCACGTTCTTCACTGCGACAATTGCTGGACGAGCGATTCCCTTCGGAGGCGTTCAAATCGTCGCGCTCACGGCGATCGCTGTCATCGCGCTCATCAACTGCGCGGCGGTGGCCGTAAATGGCGCGATATCCATTGTGCTGACGCTCCTCAAGGCGGCGCTGATTGTCGGTATCGGTGTCGGCGCATTCCTGTTCGCCGACGGCAACTGGACGCAGTTTGCGACCTCGGGCGCTGCGGGGGCATGCACCGGAGTCTCCGCGGCCACACGTGGAGGATTTGCCGGCTTCGGCGCTGCGATGCTCGGCGCGCTCTGGGCGTACGATGGCTGGTCGAACATGACACAAATCGCGGGCGAAGTCAGGAATCCCCAGCGTAACGTGCCGCTCGGCCTGATAGCGGGGATGATTGTTGTAATCGTGCTTTACCTGTTGGTGAATGCCGCATACTTCTACGTTCTGCCACCCTCAGACATCGCCAGCATCGCACCGACCTCGTCAGTCGCAACCGAGGTAACGCGACGATTCCTTGGCGCGATCGCGGTCAGCTTCATCGCCGCGACAATGATGACGTCGACGCTGGGATCGCTCCACACCGGGGTGCTTGCAGGAGCGCGCATTCCGTACGCGATGTCGCGCGATGGCTTGTTTTTCAAACGTCTTGGGATTGCAACCCCCCGGACGCATGTCCCCGCGAATGCGGTGATCGCGCTGGCGATATGGGCAGGAATTCTTGTGTTGTCAGGGTCGTTTGACGAGCTCACGGATTCCGTGATCTTTGCTTCCTACCTCTTTTACGGACTCGTTACTGCCTCGGTCTTTCTCTTCCGCAGAACGAGGCCCGACGCGGAGCGGCCTTATCGTACGTGGGGATATCCTGTTATTCCAGCGATCTTCCTCGGCGTAACCGCGTGGCTCTTGATCACCACATTGATCACCAGCCCAAGACAATCGCTTATCGGGCTCGTCATCGTTTCGCTCGGATTCCCGATCTACTCGTATTTCGGACGCCCTGCGGGGACAAGGCATCGTTAGTAAGACCTGCGCAAGGGCCGATCAGAATCGATCGAGATCGTGCGCGACAGCGACCTTTCCGGTGTAGCCCTTCGATTTGACCGCAGCGATCATTTCCCCATCCGTCGCCCCGAGCCGTACGATGTGCGTGAGAACCACCATTTTCGGCTTTGCACGTGCCGCGATTGCGCCGATTTCCACGTCGGAGGTGTGCGCCGACGCGAGATAACGCGGCCAGTCGCTGCCTCCGGGCATCTTCTCAGGCTCGACCTTCGCCGCCGCATACACTTCATGCACGAGAATGTCCGCGCCTTCGGCAGCCCTGCTGATCGCTTCACTGGGCCTCGTATCTCCAGAGATCACGATCGACTTCCCACGCGCTTCGATCCGGTAGCCCAGTGCGACTTTCCAGTTGCTGTGCGGCACCATGAATGCCCTCACTCTGACACCGGCGCTGTCGTAGACGATTCCAGACCGTACCTCCTTCACGTTCACCCGGTATCCTCCGGGAATGGCGCGTTCCGGGCCAGTTGTCCGGACGCTGATGTCCTCCGCGAATGCGGCGATCAGGTGATCCGTCATCGCCTTCAAGCCTGGAGGCCCGAACGCCCTGAGTGGAGTTCTTCGGCCGAACACCCATGAAGTGAATATGAGGTCAGGGTAGCCGAGTACATGATCGGAGTGTAGGTGGGTAAAGAAGACGGCCTCGACTCCGTCGATCGGCAACTTCGCGGCGTTGAGCTGTCGCTCTACCCCCGAGCCGGCGTCAAAAAGAAAAACGCGTGATCCAACGACGACCGCGGTTGCGGGTCCCGCCGCTCTTGGATCCGGAACGGGCACTCCTGTACCGAGGGTGACGAGAGTGACGCTGTCGTCTACCGTGCGAGGAGCGAATCGGGGCCACGCCACAGGAATTGATGTATCACTGGCGCCGGCCACGAACATCACCACAGGGATGATCAGGCGAAATGACATTCGAAGCTCCGCTGGAGAAATAGTGTTTTACTCATCATCAAGATCGCGAGTCATCTCGATCATCGTGCGCCGAAACCCCGCTCGCGCAAAGAGTCGCTGTGCTTGCTCATTTCGTTCTGCAGTGGCGAGAATGATTCGGGGCATTCTTCGCTTTCTGATAGCCGACATTACTGCATCCAGCAGCATTCCACCGACGCCTTTGCCGCGATGGGCGGGGTCGACGACGATGTCCTGCAAGACACCTGCAGGCCCACGCAACTCCATGTAGTCGTGTCCCTCGATGCCCGCGTACGCATACCCTGCTACTTCGCCGTCGGACTCGGCAACGAGGATGATGACATCGGGTTGATCCAGCTGGGTGGCGAGATACGATGCATAACCTTCGCGAGTTCCCGGCGTTGCGGCGATGAACCGCGCTGGATCAAAGTTGTGGTGCGTTTCGACAAGGAGCGCGCCGAGCCGGCCGAGCGCGGGCAGATCAGCAGTAACCGCGTGTCGGATCATCATATCGAATGATTGAGCCTGCGAGCGATGATGATCAAGTCGGCCGCCATGTCCGGACCGAGAATGCGGTTGCGTAACTTCACTTTATATCGTAAAGTACTTTAACTACTATTACTTGCTGTCAGTCCCGCCCGGCAGGCAGCAGTGCGGCTGGAAAAGTTCATCTCGCAACACCCTATTACGTACATGACGCATCTCTCCAGCAAATTCCTCGAGCTTCAGGCGGCTCTAGCCGGCGAATATTCCATCGAGCGTGAGCTCGGCCGCGGCGGAATGGGAGTCGTCTACCTGGCTCGCGACGTACAACTGGACCGCGACGTGGCGATCAAGGTGCTTCCCCTCGAGCTCGCCAGAACTGGCGAGGCCCGCGAGGGGTTCATCAGGGAGGCGCGAATGGCTGCGGGTCTCTCCCACCCGCACATCGTCCCCATACATCGGGTTGGCGAGGCGGCCGGATTCGTGTTCTTCGTGATGAGTTACGTCGAGGGTGAGACGCTGGGAGAGAGACTTCGCACGCGTGGTCCGCTTCCTCCAGCGGATGCGGCGCGCGTTATCCGTGAGGTGGCGTGGGCCCTTGGATACGCGCACGGCCGCGGCATCGTACACCGCGACATCAAGCCGGACAACATCCTGCTCGAGGCGGCCACCGGCCGCGCGCTCGTCACCGACTTTGGCATCGCTCACGGCGGAGCATACCCGGCTGCGGTCACTAACAGTGACCGAGTCATGGGGACCACCCACTTCATGAGCCCGGAGCAGGCGATGAATGGCCCGCTCGACGGCCGCAGCGACATCTATGCGCTCGGTGTCGTTGGCTACCTTGCTGTGAGCGGACGCCTGCCTCTGGCGGAGGCTGGAACGCGTGCGCCGGTCGTTGCCCAATTGGCTGATGCACCTCCAAGCCTCGCACGTATTGCCCCGGGCATTCCTCCCGCGCTGGGCGCGGCCATCGATCGGTGTCTCGCCCGTGACCCAGCGCGCCGCTTCCAGGACAGCGAGGCCCTCGCAGCCGCGCTGGCGCCGCAGAACGATGCGCGCCCAACCCTCGCGCCGACACTTCGCGCGTGGCTTGCCGCACGCAATCCGCTTCTTGGTCCGTACATCGGGTGGGGCGCAGTGTTCGGCACCCTCACCACCGGCAACCTGCTCGCGTGGGTAACCGGGAATCGCCCCGATGGACCGGCAGACATCGTGCTCCTCGCCGCGATCACTTCATTGCCCCTGTTCCCCATTGTCGGCTTTCATCTGAACCAGGCGCGCCGGCAGTTTCAGGCGGGTCACACCCTCGCCGACCTGCGGTCAGCGCTCCAGATAGCGCGGCGTGAGCGAACGGAGACCGAGGCGTTGACGCGCGTCGATGCTGAGCCGCCTTCCCATCGCCTCCTTCGAGCCGGCACGGTTGCTTCGGCCAGCTGGCTGGCGGTCACCTTCGGCCTTGTTCTTCAAGGGGTAATTCACGAAAACCGCGGCGGGCTTGCGTGGATGCTCGCGCCCATCCTCAGCACGATGCTTTTCGGTGCAGTGAGTAACGCGCTCGACGTGCAGTTCGTACCTAATCGCCTCCGGCAATGGTGGCAGACCGGAATCCGTGAGCGTCTGTGGAACAGTCGCATCGGCGAGTGGCTGGCGCACCGTCTTGGTGCCCCGGAGCGATCAAGCGCAGTTGGGGGTGGCGTGTTCCGCCCCACGGAAGTCTCACTCGGCGTTGCTGCCGCCGAGCTGTTCGAGGCACTGCCGACTGCCTATCGAGATCAGCTGAGCGAGCTGCCGTCGACGGTCGCAGCGTTGGAGGCGAGTGCCGCGGAAGCTCGCACCGAAATGGAAGTGGTGGCCGCCCTGGCACCGTCTGGCTCCGCGGCTGCCGAAGTACTCGAAACGCGCCGCGATGCGGCGGCGGCGCATCTGGCCGCCAGCGTGGGTGCGCTGGAAAGGATCAGAGTGGATTTGCTCCGCCTGCATGCAGGGGCTGTGGATCTCTCTCCTCTGACTACGTTGATCGACACAGCTCGCATGCTGGGCGAGGAAGCAAGGCGTCTTGCCGATGCTGAACGCGAGGTCGATGAGAGCATCAATCGTCGCTCGGTCAGTTCAGGAGCCCGGTAGGATTGGCGGATCAAATCACAAAGCGGTTTACCGAATCGGAGTTCAATCCGTTTCGCGCGGCCGTTCGGTTTGCGATACCGATCCATTATCGGCAAATCGTGGACAGAAAAAACGAAAGCCGTTGAACCCGTCAAGATTCAACGACTCGCGCGATAGCAGGGGCGGGACTCGAACCCGCGACCCCGGCATTATGAGTGCCGTGCTCTAACCGGCTGAGCTACCCTGCCGTTACTGAATCAGCGCTGCCTCGATACCAGTTGTGCAAACGGCCGGCCCTCTCGGACCGGCCGCGCACCTTCTCTCATGGCGGGGGCGGGATTTGAACCCGCGACCTTCGGGTTATGAGCCCGACGAGCTACCAGGCTGCTCCACCCCGCGATAGAACCCGCAATCTAGACCGATGAGGGGGCAAGTCAAGGCGCCAGCTACCGTTGTTTCGTCGTGTCTTCAGGATCTCCAAACCGGTAAAGAATCTCCCTGTCACCCTTCACAAGGCCGTATTGCTCGCGCGCAATTCGCTCTTGCGTCGCGGGGTCCTTCTGCACAGCAAGGGCTTCCTTCCGCAGCGAGTCCACAACCCGCGCAAGCGAATCGGTCTCGATCGCGAGACGCCTTTTCAGCTGCCGCTGCCGCCACAGATCGAGAGTGCTGTACTCGCCGCCCTGGAGCCCAAAGAAAATCGCGCCGATGACGAGCGCCCAGAAGATCAGCCTGCCAACCATGCAGCCCTACAAACCGTAGATCGTACCGCCGGGATACTCCGCGACCTCCCCAAGCTCCTCCTCGATCCTGAGAAGCTGGTTGTACTTGGCGACACGGTCCGTCCTGCTCGCGGATCCGGTTTTTATCTGCCCTGCACCCGTCGCAACAGCGAGGTCCGCGATGAACGTATCCTCCGTCTCACCGGATCGATGCGAGATGATCGACTGATATCCGTTCGCGCGCGCCATCTCTATCGCCTCGAGCGTCTCCGTCAAAGTGCCAATCTGATTCAGCTTGATGAGGATCGAGTTACCGACATCCTCACTGATACCCCTTGCAAGCCGCTCTGTGTTCGTGACGAACAGATCGTCACCGACGAGCTGCAGCCGGTCGCCGAGCGCCGCGGTTAGTCTTGACCATCCCTCCCAGTCGTTTTCCGCGAGCCCATCCTCGATCGAGACAATCGGATATTCCTCGAGCCACGAGCCGTACAGCTCGATCATCTCATCCGCCGTCATGGTTCCCGCGCCACTTTTCTTGAATGTGTAGCTGCCGTTCGAGAACAGCTCGGAAGCGGCGCAATCCAGCGCGATTGCGACCTGCTTGCCGGGCGTGTATCCCGCCGTATCGATCGCTTCCATCACCATCTTGAGAGCGTCTTCGTCGCTCGCGAGATCCGGGGCGAATCCTCCCTCGTCACCGACACCCGTGGAGAGCTTTCGCTTCACCAGCACTTTTTTGAGAGAATGGAAAACCTCGGCGCCCATCCGCAAACCTTCGGCGAAGGTTTCGGCGCCAACGGGCACAACCATGTATTCCTGGAAATCGACGGTGTTCGTAGCGTGCGCGCCGCCGTTGAGAATGTTCATCATCGGCACAGGGAGAGTGCGCGCCATCGGGCCGCCAAGGTACCTGTAGAGCGGCAGCCCGAGATCATCAGCAGCCGCGCGCGCGACGGCCATCGAGACGGCAAGGATCGCGTTCGCGCCGAGGTTGCCCTTGTTGGGCGTACCGTCGATTTCGATCATCGTGCGGTCGATGTGAATCTGATCCGCCGCTACAAGACCTTCGAGGGCCGGCGCGATCCGATCCTCGATCGACTCGATTGCGCGCTCGACACCCTTTCCCATGTAGCGAGCAGCGTCGCCATCGCGCAGCTCGAGCGCCTCATGCTCTCCGGTGGAGGCACCACTCGGTACCGCCGCGCGGCCCGTCGCACCACTGGCGAGCGTGACGTCCGCTTCAACCGTCGGATTCCCTCTGCTGTCCATGATCTCGCGGCCCGTTACGGCAATGATTGTCGGCATTCAGTCAATGGTTGTTGGTTGGGTAGCGACATCGCGGCCCGGGGGCGCCGCAATCGCGGGTGTCTCGATCCCGTAATGCGTCCAGAGCGCGCTCGCGATTCTCGATCTCACTTCCGCCGCGAGTTGATCCCGGTCTTCGTAGCCGAGTCCCTGAACCTCCACCGGCTCGAGCAAATGTACATCCACGCGGCCAGGCCGGACCAAGAGCGATCCACGTGCGATGACTTCCCTCGTCCCGTGGAGGAGGACCGGAATTATTGGAGCACCCGCTGCTATCGCGAGAACGAAAGGTCCTTTCTTGAAGGCGCGCAGCGGATATTGCTCGCCGCGCGTCCCTTCTGGAAAAACGACTATCGAATTTCCGTCGTGAATTCGCCGTGCCGCCTCATCGTATGCACCGAACGCGGCCTTCCTGTTCTGTCTTTCAATCGGAACCATCCCGACTGCGCGCATCGCTCCGCCGAACACAGGAACGTTGAACAGCTCCGCCTTCGCCACGAATTTTCCGCGCGGCACAAACGATGACAATGCCGGAACGTCGAACCAGCTCATGTGGTTTGCGACGAAGATGTGCGGTTTGCCGTCAGCGAGGCGCTCGCGATTATGGACGACGACTCTCACTCCGGTCATGAAGAGAACGACTTTCGACCACCATCGCGGCAGGAAATCGTAGGGAGATCCTGCGCGGTCTGGTATTCGAACCAGCGCCGCCAGCATGCACGCGCTGCCGATCACGAGCGTCGCCAGCGGCGCAACGATCGCCAGACTGATTGTCGCAAGGATCGAGAGGATGATCATTCAGCGACGTTGACGATAAAGTTGCGGCCAGCGCGGGGGCTCGGAGCGTTCTTTACTCATTGAAATGAAGATAGCCCGACGGTATTTCAACCTGCCTGCCGTCGAGCGTGAACCGCACTCCCGGCGTCCCTTGTTCAACGACACCGATTGCCGTCAGATCGAGGTTGAACTCATGGCGAAAGGCACGCTGGTCAATGTCCTTCCAGGACGAGACCACGATCTCGTACTCCTCGCCACTTCGAACGGCATCCACGGCGGACACGCCTCGCGATTTTGGAATCGACCCGAGATCGATCGTGATTCTTGCACGGCTTGCGGCTGCCAGATGACCCAGATCCGCAGCCAGACAATCCGAGACGTCGATCGCCGCTGCCGCACCCTGCTCGGCAAGCCACGCAGCTTCACGAATGCGAGGAACCGGATGAGCGAATCGGGCACGATGATCAGGTGCCGGGTCACGCCCGGCCTGGAATTCTTCAAGCGCAGCGAGGGAGCCACCCAGCTCGCCAGTCATATAGATCCTGTCACCCGGCCGTGCCGATGTTCTGAACAGCACGTCGCGGGCAGTTCCCAGTACCGAGATCGTTAGAGACAGCTCCGAAGCGCGGCTCATATCGCCGCCGATGATCGGCGCCCTGGCCAGCGCCGCCGCCTCGCCGATACCGTCGCCAAGCGCGTCGAGACGCGACCGCCATTCTTTTGGGAACGCGAGACACGCGAGAATGCCGAGTGGCTCGGCGCCCATGGCTGCAACATCGCTGAGCGCCGCAGCGACGGCTCGATACCCGATCTCCTGCGGCGAAAGCCATTCGCGCCTGAAGTGAACGTTTTCGACCGATGTATCCGTGCTGACGATCAGAGCTCGCTCGCCGAGCGTCGTGATTACCGCTGCATCATCTCCTATGTGACGCGCGCGAGGGCCCCAGCGCTCGAGCATCCGCCTGATCGCGTCGAACTCGATGCCGGACCCGAGCGGTGTGTGCGCGAGGAGGCGATCTCGCTTTACGCGCGGCTCGATCGCACGCGGGCGGCGGCGGTGCGAATCACCCCTCATGCCACGGCCGGCAAACGTGCGAGCATACCGCCAGGAAGCTCAGGTACCGGTTCGTTCCACGCTCTGGCCAATGCGCGCAGAATGTCATCGAGCGTCGTTCCGCGAACGTAATCGCAGAGCTCGGACGCGCGTCCATGAACGAAGGCAGCGCATGCGGCTGCCTCCGCCGCAACCAAGCCTGTCCCCCGCTCTCCTTCGGACGACGACGCCGCTGACATCTGCGCGAGCAGAGTGCCGGCCATGCCGGTGAGCACGTCGCCACTTCCACCGGTCGCAAGCGCCGCAGTTCCAGTCGCGCTGACGAACCGCTGGCCCGAAGGAGCGAACACAACGGTTGGAGTTCCCTTCAGCAGCACCGCAGCATCCAGATTTTGAGCGAGCGGTCCGCCGATCTCGAAGCGATCGCGCACAACATCGCCGGTCTCCCGGTCGAGGAGGCGGGCCATCTCGGCGGGGTGCGGGGTGACCGCTGCAGTGCGTCCACGGAGGAGTGCGGCGAGTGCCTCGGCATCGCCCTTGAAAAGATTGAGGCCATCCGCGTCGATCACCGCCGCGCCACCCCACGCGAGGAGTATTCGCTCCATCATATCGCGAGTCTCAACTGTCACGCCAAGCCCAGGCCCGATCGCAACGGCGTCGACTGCACCAACGAGCTGCGCGACTTCATCCGGCGTCACTGGCCAGGGCTGAAAAATCGCAGCCGGAAGACTCGCGTGAACAGGTAACGCATTCTCCTCTGCCGCCACTATTCGAAGGAGCCCAATTCCCGAGCGTAGCGCGCCTTCGCCGGCGAGAATCGCCGCTCCCGCCATGCCCTGTCCTCCGCCGACTATTGCGAGTCGCTTTCGCGTTCCCTTGTGCGCCGAGGCCGGTATCGATGGAACGCGCTCGCGCACCCATGCGGCGTCGACCAGCAAGGGCAATGCACCGAGCGCGCTGCTCTCGAACAACCCTATGTCCAGAACGACGATCTCTCCACAAACTTCGCGCGCCGCAAGGTGCCCGCGCTTCATGGTGCCGAAGGAGATCGATGTATCCGCGTGAACGGAGATGGTGTGATCGCCGCTGGTCGCGTCGAGCCCGCTGGGTAAATCAATTGCGAAGACCCGGGCGCCCCGCCCACGCCTTCGCTCGATCTCCCTTATCGCAAGAGCGATCTCACCACGTGGCTCACCGCTCGCGCCTGTCCCCAGAAGCGCGTCGACAACGACCGGCTCATCTCCCTCCATCTGTGCCGCGGTTGTAGCACCCGATTCGAGCGCTGCCAGCTTGGCTGCTCGCGACTCTGCGCTTCTCGGTGCAGCGAGCTCGATTACGCGCACCGAATAACCAGCTCCAGCCAGCTTCCCCGCGGCAACCCACCCGTCGCCTCCGTTGTTACCGCTCCCTGTAAAGACAGCCAGGCCCGGCGATCGATCGAGTGAGCACGCTTTCGAAATAATCTCGGCCGCCCCTTCGCCGGCGCGCCGCATCAATTCCGCCGAGGACGTGCCGCGTTCGATTGTCGCGCGCTCGCAGTCGGCCGTCTCAGCGGCAGTGGCGACGCGAACCCCGCTGGTCACAGCCGCGGTTCAGGCGTAATGAGCTGCGTTCCAGGGATAGTCACGCTCGAACGCCGCCTCGAAATCGTAGAGGCCGGCAAATTCCTCTCGCTTGTCGCCTGGCTGTTTGACGAGGAACCCGAGCTCGACGAGCGTGAAGACGATCTCACCGATATCGGACGTTGTATTCACTCCCCACCGCTCCAGCACCATCCGGGTCATCAGGCCGAACCGTTCCAGGGCCAGCTCGCGGCAGGAGGCGGCGAGCTCGGCGGCAGTGATGTGACGACGCGCCTCGAGTCTCGATTGAGAGTATTCGAGAGCCGAGAGCACGAACAGGTAGGCCTGCTCGTCGTATCTCGACTCGTGCAGCCGGATCCGGTCCATCACTCCATCGCGAAACGCCAGCTCAGGCACCGACTTCAGACCCCCGTGCGCCGAACGCATTCGCATAAAGAGGAAACCGG
>DATAIM010000091.1:0-7518 GCA_036262655.1 Gemmatimonadaceae bacterium
GCAGCGATATCGACGGCGGAGCATTACGTCCGACTCGGAGTGAGGCGGGAGAACATACTGCTGAGCGACAGCCGGGGCGTCGTGTACAACGGACGTCCGGGCCAGATGGATCCTTACAAGGCGCGCTTCGCCAGCGACACCCACACTCGAACGCTCGCCGAGGCGCTTGTCGACGCGGACGTATTTGTCGGGTTGTCGGTCGCGGGCGCCGTGACCGGAAGCATGATTGCGCGGATGGCCGACAATCCAATCGTGTTCGCACTCGCGAATCCCGAGCCTGAGATCCTTCCAGATGACGTTCGTGCCGTCCGGCCCGACGCCATCATTGCGACGGGACGGAGCGATTACCCGAAGCAGGTAAACAACGTTCTCGGTTTTCCGTTCATCTTCCGCGGGGCCCTGGATGCACGCGCAACGCAGGTGAACGAGGCGATGAAGATGGCCGCCACTCGCGCGCTCGCGCTTCTTGCTAAAGAGGATGTTCCCGAAAGCGTTTCACGCCTCTACGGTCTTACGTCAGTGAAGTTCGGACGCGACTACCTGATTCCCTTCCCCTTCGATCCACGAATTCTCCTCTGGGTTGCGCCAGCGGTCGCGTGGGCGGCGGTCGCGACGGGGGTGACGAGCGAATTCATCGATCTCGAGGATTATCGTGAGCAGCTCGAGGCGAGGCTGGGCCGGGCGCGGGGGGTGATGAGGGGCATCATCAACCGGGCCGTACGGGATCCGCGAAAGGTTGTATTTCCCGAAGGCGAAGACCCGAAGGTCATTCGCGCAGCGCAGCTCATCGTCGACGAAGGAATCGCGGAGCCGATCCTGCTCGGCGATCCGGAGTGCATCAACCGCGTCGCAAGGGAGAACGCAATTCCGCTGGCCGACATCTGCATCGAGGACCCCGCGCGGTCTCCCCGGCGAGAGGAGTACGCCGATTACCTGTGGCGGCGGCGACAGCGGAAAGGTCTCAGCATCGGCGAAGCGCACCGTCTGCTTTACAACGGGAACTACTTCGGCTCCGTGATGGTCGCGCAGGGGGACGCGGATGCGCTCGTCTCCGGCGTCAACATGCATTATCCCGAGACCATCCGGCCGGCGCTTCAGGTAATTGGCGTCCATCCGAAGGCGGAAGTGGTGAGCGGGCTCTACATGCTCGTGTTCGATAAACATGTTATCTTTTGCGGTGACACCACCGTAAACATCGATCCGACCGCCGAGCAGGTCGCGCAGATTGCGTACTCGGCCGGGCGGATCGTTCGCACGTTGGGGATCACGCCGCGAATCGCGATGCTGTCGTTCTCGAACTTCGGGTCGGTCCGCCATTCCGAAGCGGAGAAGATGGCGCGAGCCGTGCAGCTTTTGAGGGAGCGGGATCCCTCCATCGTCGTCGACGGGGAGATGCAGGCGGATACGGCGCTCGACGAAGAGCTTCTCAAGAGCGGGTATCCGTTCAGCTCTCTCAGCGGTACTGCGAACGTACTGATCTTTCCGAACCTGAGTGCCGGCAACATCGCCTACAAGCTGTTGAATCACCTCGGGGGCGCGACGGCGATCGGTCCGATTCTCGTGGGGATGAACCGTCCGGTGCACGTGCTCGAGCGCGGCGCTGACGTGCAGGATATCGTGAACATGGCAGCTGTGGCGGTGATGGATGCGCAGTCTCGCGGAACGACAATGCGGGCCAGGCAGCACTGACCGGCGACGAACAATCACTTTTGAGGGATAGAGATGGCGACTGAAATGAAGCCGGAGCGCTCCGCGGTTACGCGCGAGAGCAGCATCGGGCTCACTAAACAGGGGCTTGCTCCGACGGGCCGCGTGAACTGGAACCTGATGGGGCCGGAGCTCATGAAGGCCGCAGCCCGTCGCGACGAAGGTGAGTTTGCAGCCATGGGGCCGTTCGTCGCAGTGACGTCACCACACACCGGTCGCTCGCCAAACGACAAGTTCGTCGTGAAGGAGCCCACTTCGGAGAATGACGTCGATTGGGGGAAGGTCAATCAGCCCATCTCGCCCGACAAATACGACCTGCTTGCATCCGACGTCCGCGAGTATCTCCAGGGCCGTGACGAGCTCTTTGTGGAGGATCTCTATTGTGGGGCGGACCCGTCGTATCGGCTTTCGGTCCGTTACGTATCACCGAACGCGTGGCACATGGCGTTCGTTAGGAACATGTTCATCCGGCCGGAGCTCAGCGAGCTCCCGACGTTCGATCCCAACTTCACAGTGCTTCACGCGCCGGAGTTCCAGGCAGATCCGCTGCGACACGGCACCCGCACCGGAACGTTCATCGTTCTCAACATCGCCGAGCGCACGATACTTATCGGTGGGACGCGTTACGCGGGCGAGCTGAAGAAGTCGATGTTCACAGTGATGAACTACCTGCTTCCAAAACAGGGCGTGCTTTCGATGCACTGCTCGGCGAACATAGGCAACGAAGGGGACACGGCTCTTTTCTTTGGCCTCTCGGGAACCGGAAAAACAACGCTGTCCGCGGATCCTGATCGCTCCCTGATCGGTGACGACGAGCATGGCTGGTCAGACGACGGCGTGTTCAACTTCGAGGGCGGTTGCTACGCGAAGGTCATCAACCTCTCGCCCGATGGTGAGCCCGACATCTATCGAACGACGCAGATGTTCGGGACCATCCTCGAGAACGTCTGCCTCGACCCTTCGACGAAGCAGGTGAAATTCGACGATCAGTCGATCACGGAGAACACGCGGGCGTCTTATCCGCTCAACTATATCCCCAATCACGTGCCGGACGGACGCGGCTCGCATCCGCGGAACGTGGTGTTTCTGACCGCTGACGCGTTTGGAGTGCTTCCGCCGATCGCGAGGTTGAGCCCCGAGCAGGCGATGTACTATTTCCTCTCCGGTTACACGGCGAAGGTCGCGGGAACGGAACGCGGTGTGACGGAGCCTCAGGCAACGTTCAGCGCGTGCTTTGGCGCCGTGTTCCTGGTGTGGCATCCCACGAAGTACGCGGAGATGCTCGGCGAGCTCCTGAAGCAACATGGATCGAACGTGTGGCTCGTGAACACCGGATGGAGCGGCGGGCCGTTCGGCGTTGGAAAGCGGATGAAGCTTTCGTACACGCGCGCGATGATCCGGAGCGCGCTGTCGGGCGATCTCGACGAGGCCGAGCTCCGTGTCGATCCCGTGTTCGGCCTCGGCGTTCCAGCAGATATCGCCGGCGTTCCGTCTCAAGTGCTCGATCCTCGCGGGACCTGGGCCGATACGGCCGCGTATGATGCTCAGGCGAAAAAGCTCGCGGCAATGTTCCGCGCGAA
The DNA here is from genome assembly GCA_036262655.1 of Gemmatimonadaceae bacterium. Classification (GTDB taxonomy): domain Bacteria; phylum Gemmatimonadota; class Gemmatimonadetes; order Gemmatimonadales; family Gemmatimonadaceae; genus UBA4720. The sequence continues at coordinate 3,288 of DATAIM010000091.1, forward strand.
TTTCGAGAAGTTCGCGAATGCCTCCGACGAGATAAGAGCCGCCGGACCACGAGGCTGAGAAGAACCGGTCGCGCATGACCTTCGAGATCCTGCGCGACCCCCTCTGGAACAACATCCGCGTTGACGAGCTCACACTGCAGCTCGTCGACACCCAGGTATTCCAGCGTCTGCGATACGTCCGCCAGCTTGGGCTTGCATTTCTCGTCTACCCTGGCGCGACGCATTCGCGATTCGAGCACGCGCTTGGTACCTATCATCTGTCGCGGCGAACACTTTCGTTCCTGACAGATCGCGATACTGGGTTCGGGATCGACGCCGAAGACCAGGCGGTTGTGCGGGCGGCGGCGCTGCTGCACGATGTTGGTCACTACCCGTTCTCGCATGCGCTCGAAGAGATTGGACAGCTTCACCATGAGGACGTAGCACGTCCCCTGATCACCGTGGGTGAGATCGCCAGGATTCTCGCAGACGGGATTTCGGCCACTGCCCCTCAGCGCGTGTTCGAGCTCATCCGCGGCACGAGTGGAAGTGCTCTCCAGGGCCTCATCTCCGGCTCGCTCGACCTCGACAAGATCGAGTACCTCAAGCGCGACGGATTCATGTGCGGAGTCCCGTACGGCGAGATAGACGTCGATCGGCTGACGAATTCCATGCTCATCCTCAATGACCCGCACTCGGGACGGCAGGTCCTCGGCGTCAGGGAAAAGGGATTGTCGGCGCTCGAGTCCCTCCTGTTCGCGAAATATCAGATGTACCGCAACGTCTACTGGCATCACGGCGTTCGCAGCGCGACGGCGATGTACAAGCGGATGGTCGATGACGCGCTTCGTGCCGGGGCCATCGACGCAGAGCTGCTGCCTTCATATACGGATGAAGGACTGCTGCATCGTCTCGAGCACGCCCACCCGACGCCGATCCTCGACGCGCTGCGTACGCGCCGGCTCTACAAGCGCGCGCTGGAATGGCCGGCGAGCCAGCTGGACGACGGGTTCGGCGAGTGGATTGCGACGGATCGCGAAAATACGCGTGCCGCTGAAGATGAGATCGGGCGCGAGCTGGGCATGCAGCCCGGCGAGGTGCTCCTCGACTTTCCCATGAAGACACAGATGCTCGGCCTCGATATCCCCGTGCAGCGGCGGAGTGGAGAAGTCGAGCGCCTTACAGGCGAAGGATGGCCGGGTACGATCAACCTGCCGACGCTTTCCGAGGAATTGTATCGAAGTGCGCGATGGCTGCGCGTCTTCGTCGCGCGGAGGGTTGAGATTGCGCCGCGGCGGGTCAAGGCCGTTCTCGATTCGTTGATGAGCTGATCGGCTGAGCCGCGCTGGTTGACCGCGGCACTTTACGCCCGCAGCTGCTCGATGTTCCGGTATAGATCGAGTGCTTCGGGGTTGGCGAGAGCTTCGGTGTTGCTCACCGCGCGGCCGTGAAGCACGTCACGAACCGCAAGCTCGCTCAACTTTCCGCTGATCGTTCGCGGAATGTCCTGTATCTCGATGATGATTTTCGGCACATGAAGCGGACTGGTGTTATCTCTTATCTGCTTCCGGATTTTTTCCCGCAGCGCGTCGTCGAGGTGAAGCCCCTCGCGCAGCCGCACGAACAGCACAATCCGCACGTCTCCTGATGCACCTTCCCCAATCTCCTGCCCAACGGCGACGCTTTCGACGATCTCCGGCATCTGCTCGACCTGGCGATAGATCTCAGCCGTTCCGATCCGCACTCCGGCGGGATTCAGCGTAGCATCACTCCGCCCATAGATGATCATGCCCTCGTGTTCGGTAAGCTCGGCCCAGTCTCCATGACGCCACACGTTTGGATATTTATCGAAGTATGCCTCCCTGTAGCGTGACCGATCGGGGTCGTTCCAGAACGCCACCGGCATGCTGACGAAGGGTCTGGTGCAGACGAGCTCTCCGGCCTCTTCGACAACAGGCTCGCCATTCGCATTGAACACGTGCACAGCCATGCCGAGCGCGCGGCATTGCAATTCGCCCCTGTAGACGGGCGCGATGGGGTTGCCACCGGCAAAACACGAAACGATGTCCGTTCCGCCGCTGATGCTGGCGAGATGGACGTCTCGCTTGATCGCCGAGTAGACATAGTCGAAGCTGTGCAGCGCGAGCGGACTTCCAGTCGAGAGAATCGTTCGCAGCGCTGACAGGTCATGCGCCGATCGCGGCGCGAGCCCTGTCTTCTCACACATCGCGAGGTACTTGGCGCTTGTTCCAAAAACGGTGATCTGTTCCGCCGCGGCCATCCTCCAGAGGATATCGGTCTCCTCCGGAAACGGAGCGCCGTCGTACAGTACGACCGTCGAGCCGACAGCCAGCGCGCTCACAAGCCAGTTCCACATCATCCAGCCAAGCGTCGTGAAATAGAATACGCGGTCATCACGCTTGAGGTCGGTATGCAGCAGCAGCTCCTTGTAGTGCTGGAGCAGGGTACCACCGGCACCATGTACCATGCACTTTGGCAGGCCCGTTGTGCCGGACGAGTAGAGGATGTACAGCGGATGATCGAACGGAAGCCGTTCAAACTCCACAGATCCCCATGCGCTCGCCGCGAACTCGTTCCAAAGCACCGATACCCGCAGCCCTGATAGATCGGGTTGGCTGTCGCGATAGGGAATCACCACCACACGCTCGATCGAGTCGATGCGCCTCACCACCTCTGACGCCTTCGCAAGACAGTCGATCTGCCTGCCGGCGTACACATAGCTGTCCGCGCAGAACAGAACGCGCGGTTCTATCTGTCCGAAGCGATCGAGAACTCCCTGCACTCCAAACTCGGGAGAGCACGATGACCATACTGCGCCGATCGATGCGGTGGCGAGCATTGCGACGATCGCTTCCGGGATGTTGGGCATGAAGCCGGCGACGCGGTCGCCTTGCCGGACGCCATGCTCACGCAATGCGGCCGCAACCCGGCAGACCTCTCGATACAGCTCGGCGTACGAGAGCGACCTTTGTCGCCCGCTCTCGCTCCAGGCGACGATCGCGTCACGATTGTCACGATAACGCAGCAGGTTTTCCGCGAAGTTGAGGCGCGCGCCGATAAACCACCTCGGTCCGAGATCGTCCTCAGGGGGAGCCATTCGATCGATTCCCCGTACCACCGCCTCCCACGCTTTGCCTTTGTCGCCTTCGAATGCCTCGCCTTCCCCACTCACCCCAGGGGCATCGGAAGCCGCACTGCCGCTCGTCGCGCTGTCTTCTGAACCGTCAGCAATGAGGCCGGCGAACTTCCACATCACGGGCCAGAACTCCTCGGGATGCATAACCGACCAGTGATACAGGTCGCTGTACGACTGGAAGCCGCCGGCATAACGCAAAAACGCAGACATGTTTGCCTGCGCAATGCGTTCATGCGATGGAACCCAGACCGGACCGGTCATGCCGCCATCGCCGTTCTCGATACCCGGATTGCCTCTTTCGACCACGACCTGCCCCGCGGCTCAGCCGCTATGACGTCGGCGGACTGAACTGCTCGTGCTGCACATCGAGCCACGACTTGTGGTAGTCCGGATCCTCGATCGAGGTTGCTGCCTTCGCGACTTTGAGCGGGCGGAAACTGTCCATCATCACGGCCAGCTCGTCAGTGTATTTCGCGCCGATGCTCGCTTCCGCCCGGCCCGGATGAGGCCCGTGCGGGATTCCGTCCGGATGATGCGTGATGCTGCCGAACTCGATCCCCTTCCGGCTCATGAATTCGCTCGACGCGTAATACAGCACTTCGTCCGAGTCGACGTTGCTGTGATTGTACGGCGCCGGGATCGCCTCGGGGTGAAAGTCGTACGGCCTCGGACAGAAGGAGCAGACGACGAATCCATCACCTTGAAAAGTCTGGTGAACGGGAGGTGGCTGGTGCACCCGTCCGACGATCGGCTCGAAATCCATGATGTTGAACGCCCAGGGATAGAAGAAGCCGTCCCAGCCGATGACATCGAACGGATGATGATCGAGGACGAGCTCGTTGATCCCGTCGTACTGCTTCACCAGCAGAGGGAAATCGCCCTTCTCATCGTGCGTCTTGAGCTCCACCGGCCGGCGCAGGTCACGCTCCGAGTATGGCGCGCCTTCCAGTAGCTGGCCGAACTCGTTGCGGTAACGCTTCGGTGTGCGAACGTGGCCACGGCTCTCGAAAATCACCAGCTTCGTCTGGGGGCCGGCTAGATCGATCCTGTACCGATGGAGAATTCCCCGGTGAATGATCAGGTAGTCGCCTTCTC
>DATAIM010000092.1:0-3549 GCA_036262655.1 Gemmatimonadaceae bacterium
GACGACTTCGGCGATCTCGAGACAATGGTTACCAGGAAAGCGCTCCCCGAGGCCGTGAAGACGCGGGTGTTTCGCGAGCTCAGGAAGCTTCGCCGGATGTCTCCGATGTCCCCGGAATTTACCGTATCGCGCAATTTCGTCGACTGGATCGTGGCTCTCCCCTGGGAGGAGCGAAGCGATGAGGTGCTCGACGTCTCACACGCGCGCCGCATTCTCGATGAGGATCACTACGGCCTCGAGGAAGTGAAGGAACGGATTCTCGATTTCATCGCTGTGCTTTCACTGGTGGGAAAGATCGAGGGCCAGATCCTCTGCCTCGTTGGTCCACCGGGGGTCGGGAAGACATCGCTCGGCCGCTCGATAGCACGCGCACTCGGGCGGAAGTTCATCAGGATGGCGCTGGGCGGAGTTCGTGATGAGGCCGAAATCCGCGGACACCGGAGGACTTATATCGGGTCGATGCCCGGGCGGATTATTCAGGCGATGCGCCGGGCGGAGGTCGTCAATCCGGTCATTCTGCTTGACGAAGTGGACAAGCTCGGGCAGGACTATCGAGGGGATCCGGCATCAGCGCTGCTGGAGGTGCTCGACCCGGAACAGAACACTACCTTCAATGACAACTACCTCGAGGTCGATTACAACCTCTCGCAGGTGTTGTTCATCACGACCGCGAACAGCCTCAGTGGGATTCCGGAGCCGCTGCGCGACAGAATGGAGATCATCCGCCTTCCCGGTTATCTCGACCACGAGAAGCTCGCGATTGCGCGCCAGTATCTTCTGCCGCGGCAGCTCGTTGCGAACGGACTCGACCCCGCGGCGGTGACAATGGACCCCGATGTCCTTTCCACGATCATGCGCGGCTACACTCGCGAAGCCGGCGTGCGCGAGATGGAGCGTCGTCTGGCGAGACTCGCACGGAAGCTCGCGAGGCGTCAGGCGGAGCAGATCGTGGGGACCGCGAAACAGCATGTGTCTGCCTCCGATCTTCAGGAGCTGCTGGGAACTCCGCCATTCGATCCTGACGACACCTCACTCGAGGACAAAATCGGCGTCGCGTCGGGGCTCGCATACACGAGCGTCGGAGGCGAGGTGCTCGAGATCGAAGTCAGCGTGGTCAAGGGGCGCGGGAAGCTGCAGCTCACCGGCACACTCGGTGACGTAATGAAAGAGTCGGCGAGCGCAGCGCTTTCCTATGCCCGCACGCGCGCGCGACAGCTGGGTCTCGATGCGGACTTCTATCGCAACCGTGACATCCACATCCACATGCCGGCTGGCGCCACGCCGAAAGACGGTCCGTCGGCGGGGATCGCTATCGCGACAGGTGTCATCAGCGCTCTCACTGGCGTGCCGATTCGTGGAGACGTCGCGATGACCGGGGAGATCACACTGAGGGGACGAGTGCTCCCGATCGGCGGTCTGAAGGAAAAAGCCGTGGCTGCCCACCGCAACAAGGTTTCGGACGTGATCATCCCCCACGGTAACGCGCGCGACCTGGACGAGCTTCCCGAGGAAGTGAGAGCGGCCGTCCGCTTTCATCCAGTGAAGACCATGGATGAGGTTCTTGCGATCGCGATGCGTGGAGATTCTCTCCGGAAAGCAGCCGAGAAGCGCGAGGCGCGGATGTCACGCCGGGCGGCGGGCGGCGAAGGACTTCAGGACAGCGTCACGGCGCACTGATGGCGGAGCCGGGGGGCGACCCGCTCGTTATCAGAAAGCTCGAGTTTCTCGGAGGGATGGCGTCGGCGGATGGGTGGAGACCGCCGGCTGACCTTCCGGAAGTCGCCTTCGCCGGGCGATCGAACGTGGGAAAGTCTTCCCTGCTCAACCGCCTCGTGCGACGGAAAGCGTTTGCGCGAGTGAGCCGCACCCCGGGGCGCACGCGCGAGATCAACTTCTTTCGGGTCAACGACAGGTTTGTCCTTGCCGACCTTCCGGGGTATGGATATGCCCGGATATCCAAGGAGAAAAAGGCTGACTGGCGTCCCCTCATCGAGGGGTATCTGCGCCTGACTCCAACCCTTGCCGGCGTGGTCCAGCTTCTGGACATAAGACGCGAGCCGAGTGATGATGATGCCGCAATGCTCGATTATCTGGCGGAGCTCGAGGTGCCGACGATCGTCGTCCTGACGAAGATCGACAAGATCGGCCGTCGCGCGACGGACGAGCGCCTGCGTGACATCACCGCTACCCTGTCGCTGTCGGAAGACCAGACGATTCCATTCAGTGCTGCAAGTGGCGAAGGCCGGGAAGAGCTCGCCGAAGCGCTGCTTGCGCTGATCGACCAGCATGTTGGGCCGAGGGAACCGCGAGCATCGGAGCCATTGGTACCACCGGGAGCTTACGGAGAGCCCACGACGTGAAAGCGACTCCAACGGCCGTTGTGCTTGCCGCGATCGTTGCGTCCTGCGCGCCTCCGTCACCCCATGGAACCATGGTGCTGGTGCCCGTGGTGGAGGATACGGCTGGCCAGGTGTCGATTCCGCCCGGATTTGGCTCGCTGCGCCAGGATGACATCGCCATCAGGCTTCAACCCCAGGGCCTGATCGTTCGCGCAATACCGCTCGATGAGAGCGTGATACGGCTGCTGACGCCGGATTCGTATCGTGCACTGAGGGATCTCCAGGAAAGCAATCGCCGCGCAATCGAATCCATTGCGCGAAGGTCTGGTGGAAGAACGCCCGACCTCTGGTATGTGTCCTTTTACGGCCTCGAGGAGAATGCGCGCTTCAGTCCGATGGACCTCGTGATCACGAGTGGCGGGCAGGATTTTCGTCCGATCGACGTGATTCCGTTGAGCGCCGGCTTTGGAGAACAGCGCCTCAGGCAGCGTGAGACACAGAGTGCGGTATACGTGTACCCTGAGGGGGTCGATGTGAACCACCCGTTAACGGTCACGTTTCAGGGACTTCAGAGCGTGGTCTGGGAGCAGCTCCTGCAAAGGATCGAGCGGGAGCGTGCCCTCGTCCGCGCGCGCTCAACACGCGGCAGCAGGTAGACGACCAACCCTTCCCGAACAATGGCTATTCTTCCCCTCCGTAAGCTGCCGGACCGCCCCATTGCTTCAGTGGCCGAAGCCTGGCTTCGCCAGATCGAGGATTCACTTGCTGACGAGTCCGCCGATCGCAACGAGATATGTCGTCGCGCGCTGTGCGACATCCTCTATCCCGAGTACTCCGCCAGCTGGGAATCAGCGGTGAGCGACGAGTCGCTGCCGATGGCGACACGACTCGCGCTCGCGTCGCTCGATCCCAGAAATATCACGCTCGAGCCGGAATACTACGCCGAATGCGATGATGAGAAGTTCCAGCGCGTGAAGCCCCTGCTCTGGCTCTGGTATTCCTTCGATCGAACGCCCCTGGGCGGGCAGAACGTCGATCTTGGCGTGAAGCTGCGCCGAATCCTCGCGCCCCGGATCTTCAAGCGGTGCGGCAGCAACTTCAAGGCGTTTCAGTTCGTCGAATTCTCCTTCGGGTACAACATGGAGGTGGGAGACGACGTGGTCGTGCACCGCTACGTGCTGCTCGATGACCGCGGGGGGCTGGTCCTTGG
>DATAIM010000093.1:0-5704 GCA_036262655.1 Gemmatimonadaceae bacterium
CGATGCCGGAAGTCAGGCTTCAGCCGTACGACAACGTGCTCATTCTCCGGCAGCCGAACTGGGAGCTCCAGCGTCAGGTTGTCATCACGGGAGAGGTGCAGTTTCCCGGGACGTATTCGCTGCGAACGAAGACCGAGAAGGTTTCGGACATCATTCAGCGCGCCGGCGGATTGACCCGCGAGGCATACGCCGATGGGGTCACGTTCTTCCGCAACAAGGACAACGTTGGCCGCATCGGCATTGCGCTCCCCGATGTGCTTCGGAATCCGCGATCACGGGACAACATTCAGCTGCTGAATGGTGACTCGATCTTCATCCCGCGTTTCAATGCGGTTGTCAACGTGAAGGGCGCAGTGAATTCTCCCGTCGCGGTCACTTACGTGCCAGGTGCAAATCTCGAGTACTACGTCCGCGCCGCTGGCGGTGTCACCAGGAAGGGCGACCTTCGTTACGCGTACGTAACGCAGCCGAACGGCAAGGTGGAGGCGACGCGCGGGAAATTCATTTTCCGCAGCAATCCGCATCCCCGTCCGGGAAGCTCGGTTTTCGTCCCGGACAAGGATCCCAACGAGCGCCGCGTTGATTACATCGCGACAATCGGGTCGATCGCCCAGGTCGCCGCCAGCTTCGTAGCGATCGCGATCGCGCTTCGACGATAGCCGGCGGATTGCATGAACGGTGAGCTGTCGGCGGGCGGCGAGTACCTGACATTCAGCAGGTGGCTCGCTGGCGTCGTCAGCCGCTGGCGTGTGGTCGGAATGACCGCGGCCCTCATCACAGCGATTGCGCTCCTTGCGACTCTTGTCGTCCCTCCTGTTTACCGCAGCAACGCGTCCTTTGTAGCGAACAGCTCGAGCCAGGCGAAGATGCCTTCGGGCGGATCCGGCTCGCCGATCAGCGGCCTCATCTCGCAGTTCGGCGGGTCACTGGGCGGCGATCCATCGGAATCCCCGAATTTCTATCTTCAGCTGCTTGTAAGCCGTGAGCTCCTGACGCGACTCCTCATTTCGAAGTTCCCCGACCCTCGAACTGATACCCCAACCGACTCGGCCCGACTGATCGACATTGTCAAGCTGAGAAGCAAGGAACCGGCGCGAAGAATGGAGCTCGCCGTCAAGAAGCTCAAAACGTCGATCAATGGCGGTCTCGATCCGAAGACGAACCTCGTCTGGTTCAGCACGGATGCTCAGTACCCTGAGCTGAGCAGCCAGATATCGAATCGTCTGATCGCTCTGGTGAGCGCGTTCAATCGCGAAACGCGGGTCTCGCGGGCGAGATCCAAGCGCGAATTCCTCGAGAGGCGGCTCGACAGTGCAAAGTCGGAGCTGCAGCTCGCCGAAGGACGGCTCCGGTTTTTCTACGAGCAGAATCGCGGAATGCTAATCGCGCCGAGCCTCAAGTTCGAGGAGCAGCGGTTGAAGCGCGATGTCGACGTCGACTCCGACCTGTATCTCAATCTTCAAAGTCAGCTGGAAGTAGCGCGGATCGACGAGATCAACGATGCGGCGCTCATCACCGTAATCGATACCGCGGTTGTACCTCGAAAGGCTCAATGGCCGCGTTACGGTGCCGTGACCTTTACGGGGATTGGTCTGGGACTCCTCGCGGGGTTCCTCATCGCGGGGAGTCTAGCGGTGATGGAATTCTGGCGCGACCGAAATCCCGACGAATGGAAATCGCTGAATGATTCGTTGTCGCGAGAGCTCGGTCGGTTTCGTTCGCGAAAGTCCGCGAACGCCCCGCCGGAACCGCGCGCCGGGCGTGCCGCAGCCGCTCCGGCGGACGGCGTCGTCTAGTCGGTAATCTCTCCCGCGTGGAACAGCCCGCGGAAGCCACGGCTCGCGCCTCGCTTTCAACGCCATCGTTCGGCCTCGTCATTCTCAACTGGAACAACGCAAAGGACACGATCGAGTGTCTCGACACTCTTGCCACGTGTGACCCCGCGCCGGAGAGTGTTGTCGTAGTCGACAATGGGTCGGAAGATGATTCAGTTCCGCTGATTACCAGCTGGATCGCGTCTCATCAGTCTGGACCGACAGCGCAACGCATGATGCTGATCAAGGCCGGCGCAAATCTGGGATTCGCAGGTGGAAACAACGTTGGAATTGCGCGCCTGCTGAATGACTCGCCTGTCAGCCATGTGCTCCTCCTCAACAACGATGCTTCCGTCGCACCAAAGTTCTTCGCCGATCTGACTGAGGCGATCGCGAAGGCGCATGGCGCGGGCGTAATCGGACCGACCATTCTAGAAGATCCCGATCGCACTCGCGTCTGGTATGCCGGCGGTGTCGAGCATCGGTTGCGAGCACTGGTCGAGCACACCCTTTCCGTTCCTCGAGACGAAGAGCCGCGTGACACCGACTTCGTCACCGGCTGCGCGATGGTTATCTCCCGTAGTGCGCTCGACCGCGCGGGACTGTTGCCGGAGTGTTACTTCCCGGCGTACTTCGAAGACGGCGACTATTGCCATCGCGCGCGTGCGGCAGGGTTTCGGGTTGTCTACGCGCCACGCCCTGTGGTCTACCACAAGGTGGGCTCCACGATCCGCGCGGCGAACCTTGCGCTCCAGCTCAACTTCCACAAGAACCGGCTGCGCGTGATCTACGTGCGGCGGAACTACCACGGCGTGACGAAGGCGGCGGCGTTGCTCTATCTCGCCATCACGAAACCTGCGCGAGCGCTTGTCGATACACTCAGAGGCGAGCCACGAAGTGGATGGGCGGTGCTGCGCGGCGCAGTGTCCGGCTTCACGGCGCGCGGCATAGCTGTCGCCAAGTGAGTCGCAACGAGTCCAGTTTCGACTCGGCATCGTTTCGCCGTCCGGCCAATCGATGGCTTGGAGCAGCGTCCGAGCGGCTTGCACCAGTTCTTCGCGGTGCTGCCCGAGGACTTGCGGGAGCCAGCACTCCCCCGGGAGAGTGGCGCCGAGGTTTGATACTCTCGCACAACCACATGGGAGATGTGCTGTACCGGACGTGCTCCCTTCCGGTGCTTCGCTCGGGCCTGCCGGGCTGCGAATGGTCGTTCCTCACTTCGCCCGCGTCGGCAGAAGTGCTCGAGACCAATCCTGCACTCCATGAAGTTCTGCCCTGGAACACCGGGGAGAATTCCTGGAGCCTCGCCCCCGGGAGCTTTGACAAGCTGCGGAAGCGGAACTTCGACGTCGCGCTCTGCACGAACTCGCTCAAGTACTACCCGGATCTTTTCCTCGCGGCGGCGCTACGGATTCCAAATCGTGTCGCGTTTACACACAAGGGTCTGTCGGGCCTGGTTACTTATCCGGTCACGATCGATTTTCCCGGCTCGTACCCGTCGTATTTCCGCTCGATGGTAGCGTCGGTGACCGGAGTCGATACAGGGTGGCCCCTCAAGCCAAGAATCTTTCCCGACGCGCGGGCCGAAGAAGCAGCGACAGCCACATGGCGCAGAATGAACGGTGATTCCAAAGACCCGGTTGTCGCGTGCTGTATCACGACACGACAGAAGATCGGGAATTTTCCCGCGGAGCGTCTTCTCGACGTGCTTGCCGAAGTGCAGTCGCAACTTCCGATACGCGTCATTCTTTTTGGAACGTTACATGACCAGGGCACTCTGAGCAGGGCTGCCAGCCGACTCGGCGAGAAGGCTTCATATCTTGCAGGAGATCTCAGTATTCCCGCTCTTGCGTCGTTTCTCGCGAAATGCAGGATGGTCCTCACGCTCGACTCCGGGCCGCGGCACCTCGGGAACGCCGCAGGTGTCCCTGTTTTCTTTGCCCGGAACATGAGCTATTCGCAGGCAGAGGCCGGCGCGTACTGCGCGACGGAGACCGACATCTGCCCTCCTGGCGAGTATCTGACCGATGAGGAGATTGCGGTGATCGCACAGCAGATGTCGCCGCGCGTCATTGCGGACGAGCTGTGCGCGTCTATCCGCGGCGGAGTATTGCCAGCGTAGTTCCCTCGATCTGACGCAGGTTCTCAAACTCCGGTCGGGTGCGATAAAGATCATTCAACGCTCGGGTGACGCCGTCCCACCGTCCATAGTCGTGCCACGCGATGATCCCCGTCGGGCTCCTCATGTCGAGCGAATGCAATGAATCATTTACCACATACCGGTATGCGTGCGAGCCATCGACGAAAATGAAATCAATGCTCGCGCGAAACGGTGTGAAGTCGAAAGTCCCGGAATCGCCGTAGAGCTGAGTGATTCGCTCCTCCACATCGGTGCCGCGATAACGCGTTCCGGAGATCGCCTTGTCCGTGTATTTGCTTTCGTGCGGGTCGAGAGCAGCTGACGTGGCGTCCGCGCTGCCTGCGGGTAGATCCAGCGTGAATACCCTGGCGCCCTCGCCAGCGTTGCTGGCCATGTTGAGCGTCGTGCGGCCGTCGAATGTACCGAGCTCGAAAATGTTTTTCGCTCCAGTGGCCGCGACGAGGCGTGCAATCACGATGAGCTCACGCTCCGTAACATTCCCATCGACCCCAGCTACTTCCCGTATGGATACCCGCGTCGACTCGGCTGTCAGCGTGTCTATCGTAACAAGTGGAATCGCCGGTCTCTCGCGCCTGACATGATCGTAGCCGAAATGACGGCAAAGCTCGACGATGATCGCGCGCCCCTTCCATGTAAGCCATCCAAAAGTGAAAAGAGCCAGCGATCCGAGCAGTCCAACCGCATACGGTCGCGCGAACGAGACCGCTCTGACAACGCCACTTTTTTCGGGAGGGGCATTCAGCCCCGGTGATGTCAGCATGGCTCGGGGTCGAGTGTGCGGACAACCTCCACTGTCGCTGCCCGAGCCGGATCGAAATCGCGGAGTACCCGGCGCGACGCGGCGAACAGCAGACCGCAATCGAGTCCCACCCGGATTGTCCACGCCATAGCCGCGCCCGGTACGCCGAACTTCCCGATCAACAGCCAGGCGATGGGAATATGAAGCACCAGTTCCGCGAGATGGAGCTTCGCCTTGATGTCGGGGCGGCCGAGGGCAGTGATGAATCCTGATGGGACATGTGCAGCGGCGTTGAGCAGAACGCCGAATGCGAGGATGCGGATCGCCGTCTGGCCCTGTGACGCGAACGTCTCGCCAAGCCAGAGGCGGAGGAGCCACGGTCCCGCGATCGCAAGCACCAGTGTCGGAACAATGAGGAGGCCGATCGTTTTTCGGAGTGCCTGCGAGTAGACGCGATGAATCGCCTGGTGGTCCCCGGTTGCCGCGAGAGCGCTGATCGAAGGGTAAACCGCGCCCATCAGACTCGCCGGGATGATCAGTAAGCGCATGACCCCGTCGAACGGGGCGGTGTAAAAGCCGACAGCGGCTACTCCAACCAGCCCGCCAAGCATGAACCGATCGAGGTAGACGAGCATCGGACTGACGACGTTCGAAATCGACATCCATCCCCCGAACACGAACAGCGGCCGCATCGTCGCCCATTTCATGTGAAGCGTCCATCTCAGCCCCGGCACCGAGCTCCGCACCGCCATCGTCATCACCACACAGATGATGATCCGCGTCACAAGCAGCATGGTGACGATTGACGGAAGGCCGAATCCGCGGCTCGCCGCAACCGCTGGAATCAGGAACGTCGCAACACTGCTCGGGATCCGGATGCCGTTGCTCAGATCGAATCGCTGCGCGGCCTCGAGGATGCCGCGAAGACTGAGAAGGATGACGGTAGGAGGAATCATCAGCGCCAGCACGCGAAACACCTGCAGTGCTTCC
>DATAIM010000094.1:0-8110 GCA_036262655.1 Gemmatimonadaceae bacterium
GCGATGATGTCAATACCCGCAGTAAAAGGAGTCGAGATTGGCGCGGGGTTCGACGCAGCACGACGGCGCGGATCGCAGGTGCACGACGAGATTACCACCCGTGCTGATCAGCCGCGAACTGGTGGCATGAAACGGCCGACGAATCGCGCCGGTGGGCTTGAAGGCGGTATGACCACCGGTGAGCCACTAGTCGTCCGTGTAGCGATGAAGCCCATCAGCACACTTATGCGTCCACTCGGTACCGTGGAGATGCAAACCGGAGAACCAGCCGCCGCAGTGGTGGAGCGTAGCGATGTCACGGCGGTTCCGGCGATGGGAGTCATTGCGGAGGCCATGCTGGCATTCGTCGTTGCGCAGGCCATGCTCGAAAAGTTCGGTGGCGATTCGCTGAGCGAGCTCAAGCGGAATCTCGACGGCTACCTGCAGCAGCTCCGACTGCGCTGACGCTTCCGGTGAAGAATGTCATTCTCGTTGGCCTTTCCGGATCGGGGAAGACATCGATCGGCCGCGCGGTCGCCCGTGAACTGAACAGGCCTTTTATCGACTTCGATACCGAGATCGAGCGCCGCGAGCACGCGTCAATACCACAGATCTTCAGGACTCGCGGCGAGCCGTACTTCCGCACCCTCGAGCAGGCCTTTACGAGGGAGGTGGCGGGTTGCACCGGAACGATTATGTCTGCGGGGGGTGGATGGATCACGAATCACGACTCGGTGGCACTTTTGCGTCCGACGGGTCGTATCATATACCTTAGAGCGTCACCCGAGACGCTCGTCGCTCGTCTGGCTTCCGCAAGGGCGCCGCGGCCGCTTCTACAGGTTCCGGATCCGCTGGGTACGCTGAAGGAGATGCTCGCCGCGAGGACTCATCTTTACGAGCAAGCCGATCTGGTGATAGAAACCGAACTCTTTGAAAGAAAAGAACTTATAGAGCAGGTCCGGGTGTATGCGTCGTCGCTCTGAAGGCGCACCCGTCCTGCTTGCTCCCCCCTTTGTCCGGAAATAGGTTACGCGAATGGATGACCGCTTGCCGCTTGGTGTGACATTTAGAGTGATGGGACCGCACGAGCGCGGGAGATTTGCGCCGGAAGCCTGGGGACACCTCCTGTCCCTCAGCGGATCGGGTGCAATCAACCCGATCGAGCTCGAGCACATCATCGAGCGGGCCTTGATCCAGATCGACGGGCGGATCGCGCTCGAGGACCTTCGCGTAATGCTCGAAGGTTCCGGCCTCGAGGACACTGGTGGAGCGAGCGACAATCAGATCGTTCACTGAAAATGGCCACCGGGAAAAAGACCACCGCTAAAAAGACAGCCGCAAAAAAAACTGCGCGGGCTCGTGTCCGCAAATCGGTTGCGCAGGTGATCGACGATGGACCAGCGCCCGAACCCGGCAGTACATCCCTCGTCATAGTCGAGTCACCGGCCAAGGCAAAGACAATCGGCAAGTACCTCGGCCGCGGGTACCGGGTGCGCGCAACGATCGGCCACGTCCGTGATCTGCCCGAAAAGAAAATCGGGATCGATATCGAAAACGGGTTCGAGCCGGAATATGTGACGATTCCGGGCAAGGAGAAAACTCTTGCCGATCTCAAAACTGCGGCGCGGGATTCACGCGAGATTCTGCTCGCGACCGATCCCGACCGCGAGGGCGAGGCGATCGCCTGGCATGTCGCGAGTCAGGTGCGCAGGAAAAACGGGGCTCCTGTCAGGCGTGTTCTGTTTCACGAGATCACGAAGGATGCAGTGCAGAGCGCTATCGCGCGCGCTGGCAACATCGATGAACGCAAGGTGGACGCACAGCAGGCCCGGCGTGTGCTCGATCGTCTCGTCGGATACAAGGCGAGCCCGGTTCTCTGGAAGACTGTAAAAAAGGGAATCTCGGCGGGACGCGTCCAGACAGTCGCACTGCGACTGCTCGTCGAGAGAGAGCGCGAGATCAAGGCGTTCAAGCCAGTCGAGTACTGGACTGTTGAAGCGGTGCTCGAGAGTCAGGGGCGCGAGTTCACCGCGAAGCTGCACCACATCGACGGGAAAAAGCCGAAGATCCCTGACCAGCAGACGGCCGATAGAATCATGTCGGACCTGTCGCCGTTGAAGTCGTTCGAGATCACCGAAGTTAAACGCCGTGAGCGGCGGAAAAATCCGGCACCTCCATTCACCACCAGCACGCTTCAACAGGAGGCCGCTAAGAAGCTGGGCTTCGGCTCCAAACGCACAATGCGGCTCGCGCAGGATCTCTACGAAGGAATAGAGCTCGGGAAAGAGGAAGGGTCCGTCGGCCTCATCACCTACATGCGCACCGACTCCACGCGCGTCTCTGAAGCGAGCGCTACGCAGGCGCGCGACTACGTTGCGTTTTCGTATGGCAAGGAATATCAGTCTGCGTCGGTACAGCTCTACGGCGACGGCAAGGCCAGGAACACGCAGGACGCGCACGAGGCAATCCGCCCCACCGATCCGACACGGCGCCCCGAGCACATCGTCAGATATCTGAAGCCGGACCAGTACAAGCTTTATGAGCTGATCTGGCAGCGTTTCATGGCCTCTCAGATGGCACCGGCGGTGTTCGACACTACTGCAGTCGATTTCGACCTGTCGAAGGTGTCGCTGCCATATCTGTTCCGCTCGACGGGGAGCGTCGTGAAGTTCGAAGGTTACCAGAAGATTTACCGCGAATCGCGCGAGCTCGGCGACGGACATGGTAAGGCGCTCGAGGACGAGCAGCAGCTGCCCGTCATGCAGCTGGGCGAGAAAGTACCCGTAAAGAGAGTGGCGCCGTCGCAGCATTTCACGGAGCCCCCACCCCGCTATTCCGAGGCGAGCCTCGTAAAGGAGCTCGAGCGACTCGGCATCGGCCGCCCGTCTACGTACGCCTCCATCATCTCTACACTCGTGGATCGCCGTTACGCTCACCTAGAGCAGCGCCGCTTTTTTCCGAGCGAGCTTGGCGACCAGGTCGAGCGCGTAATGGTCAAGTCGTTCCCTGACATCTTCAACGTGCAGTTTACGTCGCAGATGGAGGGTGATCTCGATAAGGTCGAAGACGGCGACGTCAACTGGCGCAAGATGCTCGAGACGTTCTACGGTCCATTTGCAGCTTCATTGAAGGACGCCGACATCGAGGCTCTGATAGCCGAAGCGCACGATCTTTCTGCACTGGCAACAGAACGCTGCCCGGTGGATGGAGGAAAGCTCGTCGCGCGCGGCGGATTCTTCGGGCCCTTTGTCGCCTGCGAGAATCATCCAAAAACGTGCAAGTTCACCCGGCCGCTTCGCGGCGATCGAAAGGTCGCCCAGCCCACCGACCAGATCTGCCACGAATGCGGAGCCCCGATGGTTATCCGGCAGGGACGGTCGGGGGAATTTCTCGGCTGCAGCAAGTTCCCGAAGTGTCGTGGCACACGGTCGATGCCAACAGGTGTGAATTGTCCCAAGGACGGTGGCGACATCGCCGTACGTCGCTCGAAGAAGCGCGGCAAAGCTTTCTACGGATGCGCCAATTATCCTGCATGCGACTTCGTCATCTGGGACAAACCGGTGCCGGACGTCTGCCCGGAGTGCGGATACATTGGGGCCGAGTCGAAGTCGAACAAGACTCGAGGCGAGTACAGGCGCTGTGTCAGCTGCGCCAACGAATGGGAGCCGGTAGAAGCCCCGGTCGAAGCACTGGCGGGCTGACGTGGTAAACGTGATCGGCGGAGGGCTCGCCGGGTCAGAAGCAGCGTGGCAGCTAGCCGAGCGCGGGCACAACGTTCTCCTGCATGAGATGCGGCCGGTGCGGACCACCCCGGCACATCAAACGGACAGACTCGCCGAGCTCGTCTGCTCGAACACCTTCAAGAGCACTGAAACGACCAACGCACACGGGCTTCTCAAGGCGGAGATGCGGGTGCTTGGGTCGATGATTCTGGAATGCGCCGACGAAGCGCGCGTGCAGGCGGGCAGCGCGCTCGCCGTCGACCGTGACATGTTCGCCGCCGCCGTCACGCGCCGCATCGAGGCGCATCCGAACATTCGGATTGAACGAGGCGAGATCGCAACCGTCGAAAGCCCCGCTGTCATTGCCACCGGGCCGCTGACATCCGATGCGCTCGCCGTGTGGCTGCGGGACAGATTGGGTCTCGGAGCGCTCGCGTTCTATGACGCTATCGCACCGATCGTGTCGCGCGAGTCAATCGATGAGAGTGTCGCCTTCAGCGCGTCCAGATACGGTCGCGAAACGATGAAGGGCGCGAGCGAGGAGGGTTCGTATCTCAATTGTCCGATGAGCAGGGACGAGTACGATGCCTTTATCGCCGCACTCACTACCGCAGATCAATTTCACGGGCACGAGTTCGACGAGGTTCCATATTTCGAAGGGTGCATGCCGGTGGAAGTCGCGGCGAAACGCGGCGCCGATACGCTGAGGTTCGGACCGCTGAAGCCTGTAGGGCTTACAGACCCGCGCACCGGCCGGCGGCCATGGGCTGTCGTGCAGCTCAGGCGTGAGGACAGGAATGGCAACATGTGGAACGTCGTTGGATTCCAGACGCGCCTTCGCATCCCCGAGCAGCAGCGTGTCCTTCGAATGATCCCCGGCCTGGCAAACGCGGAGTTTCTGCGGTACGGGTCGATTCATCGCAACTCGTATCTCAACTCGCCCGCGTCACTCGCGTCTCACCTCTCCGCCCGTGATGATCAGACGCTGCTGTTTGCAGGACAAATCACGGGCGTCGAGGGCTACACGGAGAGCTCTGCGACAGGTCTTCTCGCAGGTCTCAACCTCTCACGAATTCTCGGTGGTGCTGAGGCGGTAGTTCCTCCCGCAACCACGATGCTTGGCGGACTTTACCGGTATCTTCGCGAAGCCGATCCAAAACATTTTCAGCCGATGAATGCGAACTTCGGGCTGCTCGACGATTTGCCGGAGACGATTCGCGACAAGAAAAAGAAGCGGGAGATGTTCGCCGAGCGTGCCCTGTCGGCTATGACGAAGTGGATGGAAGCCAATGCCCGCCCGCCGGCGACCGTCGCCGCAGTGTAAATGGCGCAGTCTGCGGAAGTAGAGGAGTTTCTACTCCACTTGGAGAAGGAGCGCGACGTGTCCGCGCATACCCTCAAGGCGTACCGCCGTGACCTGGACGAGCTGCTTGCGTACCTCGGCAACTATTACGGCGACCGCGATTGGAGCTGGCAGGGCATCGACCGTCTGGCGCTGCGTGGATTTCTCGCTCATCTCAACCGGCGCAGTCTGAGCAAGCGCTCGATTGCGCGCGCGCTATCCGCCGTGCGGAGCTTCTACTCCTGGCTCAATCGTAACGAGATCGTGGATGCCAATCCAGCTCGAGGCGTAGGGAGCCCAAAGCTTGAGAAGTACCTGCCCGGCTATCTGGACCGGGCGCAGATCGACCTGCTGTTTCAGAACGCCGCACTCCACGCGCAGGATGGCAAATTCACGAACGTCCGCAACGCGGCGATTCTCGAGCTTTTCTACTCGACGGGAATGCGGCTGTCGGAGCTCCGCGGGATCAACAGAGCCGACATCGATCTCCTATCGCAGCAGGTAAAGGTGCGAGGGAAGGGGAGGAAGGAGCGGATAATACCGGTCGGTGATCATGCACAGCTTGCGCTTCGGAATTACGAGTCGAGGCGTGATGAATTGATCAGGAATGGAATCAGGGGCGCGGACCGCACCGCTTTCTTTCTGAGCAATCGCGGCAAGCGGATGTCACTCAGTGCGATCCAGAGTGCCGTGACGGGCTTTCTCGACAGAATCGACGAGGATGCCGGGCTCTCGACTCACTCACTCCGCCACACCTTTGCGACGCATCTCCTGGACGCGGGTGCCGACCTTCGAGCGGTGCAGGAGCTGCTCGGCCATGCATCGATATCGACGACGCAGATCTACACGCACACGAGCGTCGAGCGGCTCAAGGAAGTGTACCGGAAGGCGCACCCGCGGGCGGAGTAGAACCGGTTCGCGGCCGGTCTTGTAAAAAAGGCATCGATGCTCGCCTGAACGCCGCGCCAGTTGCATGTTAGGAGTAGAGACGCTCAAATGAAGACACGCCGGCACCACTGGGTTGTCAGGTTGACACACTGGGTCAACGCGATCGCGCTGACGATCATGGTCGGAAGCGGCCTGCGCATTTTCAATGCGTACCCGCGCTTCGCCCGCCGAGGCGAGACCTTCTGCTGCTATCCGTGGGAAGGAATGCCGATTCCGCGCAATTTCACGTTCGGCGCATGGCTGGGTGGGGCACGCCACTGGCATTTCGCGATGATGTGGATCCTCGTTGCAAACGGACTCATCTATCTTGGCTTCATCTACCTTCATGGCGAATGGAGAGATCTCGTGCCACGCCGCAGCTTCGCGCGGGATTCGTGGGAGATGCTTCGCTTCTATCTGAATGTGCGCAAAGAGCATCCGGCGCAGGGAAAGCATAACGCACTCCAGCGTGGCACATACTTCGTCCTTCCCTGGGTCGGGCTCCTCGCTGTCGTCAGCGGGATAGCGATCTGGAAGCCGGTCCAGCTCGCGCTGCTTACGGATCTGCTGGGTGGCTACGTCTGGGCGCGCTACTGGCACTTTGTAGCAATGCTGCTTCTCGTGCTCCTCAGCTTTATTCACATCTTCATGGTTTTCACCGTCGACCCTTATGCGGTGAAGGCGATGATTACCGGGGCATACGATGACGCCAACTCGCCCGAGGCGCGCAACGCCCGCCCGTTCGTGAATCTTCTGCCGAAGAAGCCGCCCCGTCGTCGCTCGGTTGCTACCGAGGAGAAGACGTCATGACGATCGACCGCCGGAAGTTCATAACACTCTCCGGCTCCGCGCTGTCTGCCTTCATTGGTGCGTGCAACTCCCGTGGTCCCAAAGGCGCGGAGAAGCTTCTCAGGTACGCCGAGCGAAGGAACGAAGCCGTGGAAAGGGCGCTATTCAAGCATACGGCAATGGATGCTCCGTCCGCTGGCGCAAAAAACGCCGGAAAAGCGCTGCCGAGTTACTTCATATCGAAGACCGTTCCGGTTTGGGATGAGTCGAAGCGTGGTGTGTGGCAGCTCGAGGTGGGTGGGATGGTGAAGAGGCCCATCAAGCTTTCACTTCAGCAGTTGACCGACATGCCTCGGACGCACCAGCGTGTGAACCACTATTGTGTCGAGGGCTGGACGGCAATCGAGCAGTGGACAGGTGTCCGTCTGCGCGATCTCGCACGCCTGGTGGGTGTTCATGAGGGGGCCCGGTTCGTGGACTTCGAGTCATTCGACGATGACTACCACGAGAGCTGGGACATCGAGAGCGCATTGCATCCGCAGACAGTGGTCGCGTACGGCCTGGATGGCCACATGCTTGGCCCGGCGCACGGCGCACCTGCCCGCGTGTATTCTCCGACCAAGCTGGGCTACAAGAACACGAAGTATCTCACTCGCATAATGTTCCTTCCGGCGGCCAACGGTGGGTACTGGAGCGACGCCGGATACGAGTGGTACGGAGGGGTATGAACATATGAACAGGAACCGGGTACTTCGGGGAGCATAAATCTTTTCAACCCCCGGAGGCACCAGCGAAATGAAAGACCGGATGGCATTGCTTGCCGCGCTCCAGCGCGACATCACCGACCGTCTGCGCCCGGTTTGCTCGGGCCTCTCGGACGAGAATTTTGATCAGCTGGTCCGCGACATTGCGGCCGTCAAGCTCAAGTACGGGGTGGAATCCGAGCTCTCGGCGTCTCTTCGGCTGCAGCTCGACCAGATGATCGCTCAACTTCCCGACGAGGCCGCGGATTCGAGCCTGACCTGACCCGGGCTATCTGATGCGAAGCTTCGAGTCTGAAGGGGGGCGCGGAGCTGGTGGCGCTTCCATCTCCTCGGTTCGTCTCGAAGCACCCCTGAACAAAAGCATTTCCCGCAGGTAGGCGCGGTTCAGCACAGCGCCGAGCACGACCAGAACGACGCCGCTCAGGACGGCGATCGTTGTCCATCGCCACACTTCATTGCCAATCAGGGCCACACCGAGGCATGCCGTACCGAGCCCGACCAGCCACTCGCCGGCAGGATCTATCTCGGCGCGCTGACGCCGTCGTCGTTCGCGGAATGGCCGGACATGGTCCGGGGCAGCGGCATCG